>DUUM01000100.1 GCA_012841565.1 Candidatus Epulonipiscium sp.
GAAGATCAGCTCAGAGATCTAATATATTATATTGCAGATGATTCAGGAAGCAACGATATTGCCCTTAGATATTTGGATAAAATAGAAGAAGCTATTACTCGTTTACAAGAATTCCCGAATTCAGGAAGTGTACCAAGATATTCTATTTTAAAAAAGCAAGGATATAGAGTAGTAATTGTAGAAAAACATCTTATGTTTTATAAATTGAATGAAGAAAATAAGATAGTTATTATCTATGCAATAGTTGATGGAAGAAGAGAATATAAGAATTTGATATAAACTGGTTTGGCTACAGGGGGTTCGGGCCACTATAAGATTTTGCTATACCACTTAAAGCCTGAGCCTTGCTTATGAATGTCGTAAATTCCGATTATAATTGGTAAAAATCAGATAGATACCACAAGAGAAACACTTAAGAAGATTCATTTATCAGGATTTTGAGGAAAAAACTAAGAATATCCATGGCTAAACAAAAATTAATAGAAACGAACGAAAAGGTTGTGACTATATCCAAGGAAGTAGGATATGTAAATAACAGCCATTTTTGTATAGTTTTCAAGGAACAAGAAGGGATAAGTCCTGTAGAATATAGGAATAAAAACAGTTAATAATATTATCGAAATGATTTTATACCTAAATAGTAATAAAAACCTATTATTGTTGTTGCAGTAGATAGCTAGAATATATTATTTGACAAATTACAGGAGGATATCAATGAACAAAAAACACACCTATATAATCATGCTACTCATCGTGCTGGGTTTACTGTTAGGAAAACTAAGTGATGGAAGCACATCTGTTAGGGGAAATGGTTTACTAAGCCTATTTCCTGAAAAAGTACAAGAATTCTTTGATAAATAATAAAGGAGCCAAAACATATGGTTAGATTCGGAATTATCGGAGCAGGAATTATTGCAAGAAAGTTTGCAGATGCATGTAAGCAAAGTAAAGGTGCCCAGCTTATGGCCATTGCTTCTACTAGCATGGAGCGTGCCAACCAGTTTGCCCAAACATTTAATGTGCCAAAGGCATATGACAGCTATAAAGACTTATTAAATGGTCCTGAAATTGATGCGGTCTATATTGCTGTGATTAATTCAAAGCATCTAGAACTCATAAAGCAATGCGCCAAAGCTGGCAAAGCAGTCTTATGTGAAAAACCATTTGTCCTAACGAAAGTAGATGCTAAGGAAGTTATTGCCTTATCTAAAGAAACCAACGTTTTAATAATGGAAGCCATGTGGACAAATTTTTTACCAGCTACGATTCAGGTCAAAAAGTGGATCGACCAAGAAGTAATTGGAAAGGTAAGGTTCATGCAAACCAGCTTTTCTAGTTTAGTCTCACAGAAGGATAGGCAAGTATTATTTAATAAAGCATTGGGTGGCGGTGGCCTTCATGATGTTGGTATCTATTGCCTAGCGTATTCTATTCATATGTTTGGAGCCCCCACTGCTCAAAAGTCTATGGTTCAGATAGGAGAAACGGGGGTAGATGAGTTTGGCGTGACCCAGCTGGCGTTTAAAAATGGTGTCATTGCTGAGTGCCGCTATGGCCTTAAACTAAACCTAGATGGAAATGCCCGTATTTACGGGGAAGAGGGTTATATTGTGGTCCATACCTTCTGGAAGAGTACCCGCTGCCAACGATACAACAATGATCATGAGCTAGTTGAAACAAAGGATTTTGAAGTTGTTAATGGATTCATTTATCAAATTGATCACTTTGCAGCCCTATATCAAAATAAACAAATCGAAAGTAAGGTTAATCCACTGGAACAGTCTTTGTTATTTGCACAGCTTTTTGATAGCATATTAGAAAAGGAGTAAGACTATGCCATTTAAAATAATCCGTAACGATATTTCCAAAATGAAAACCCAGGCCATTGTCAACGCTGCCAATACCAATCTCCAAATGGGTGGTGGTGTCTGTGGCGCTATTTTTACGGCAGCAGGGAAGAGAGAACTTCAGAGGGAATGCGACGCCTTAAAGCCTTGTCAGGTGGGGCGAGCAGTTATAACAAGTGGCCATAAGCTTCTAGCTAAGTACATCATCCATACCGTAGGGCCAATATGGCAAGGCGGTAACCAAAATGAAGCCAAATTACTAGCTAGTGCCTACCAAAGCGCCCTTGACCTAGCTCTTGAAAACAATATTGAATCTATTGCCTTCCCTTTGATTTCTACAGGAATTTATGCTTACCCTAGGGCTGAGGCCTTAAAGATTGCGACTTCTGTTATACAGGCCTTTTTGCTAGAACATGAGATGGATATTTCCCTGGTTGTATACGAAAAAGAGGCCGTAACTTTGAGCGAAAAGCTTTTTGAAAAGATTGAGAAATACATAGATGATCATTATATAAGAGAGGAAAGAGGTCGGGTCATAGAGTCTTATGATCGGTATGGATATGATCAGATGCCATGCGCATCAATGGCCGAGACCTGCGAGAATAGCCTGTATAAAAAACGAAGCCTTGAAGATGTTATGGGCCAAATAGAGGAAACATTTTCTCAAAGGCTGCTAGGTCTAATAGATGAAAAAGGTATGACCGATGTACAGGCCTATAAAAATGCTAATGTGGACAGAAGACTATTTTCGAAAATTCGTAGTGATGATGGGTATAAGCCAAGTAAAATAACGGCTATAGCCTTTGCCATTGCACTGAAATTAAATCTAGACGAAGCAAATGATCTCCTAGCTAGAGCAGGATATGTCCTATCCCCTAGTAGTGAATTTGACCTCATCATCCGGTTTTTTATTGAGGAAAAGAACTATGATATGTATGAAATCAATCAAACATTATTTAGATTTGATCATAAACCCTTAGGATGTCCCTTTCCAAGCGACCAATAGGTGTAGCTTACTTGGTAAACTCATATTAACAAGTAACATATACAAACAAGTAAAGGGGCGGTTTATATGAAAAAGACAGAATTAGTATTTATCCTAGATAAGAGTGGGTCAATGTCAGGGCTTGAGAGTGATACAATTGGGGGTTACAATGCAATGCTAGAGAAGCAACAAAAAGAAGATGGCCAGGCCCTTATAACAACTGTTTTGTTTGATAATAATTATGAGCTTATCCACGACAGAACCAACCTAAAAGAAATAAAGCCACTCACAGAAAAAGAATACTGTGTGGGTGGGATGACTGCTTTACTTGATGCAGTTGGAATGACCATTAATAAAATTGTAGCTGCTACAAAAAATACAAAAAAAGAATACCAGGCAGATAAGGTCATGTTTGTCATTATTACAGATGGCATGGAAAATGCCAGCCATGAGTATGACCACAAAAAGATAAAAGCGATGATTGAAAAGCAAAAAGAAGCGTATAACTGGGAATTTATATTTTTAGGGGCAAACATTGATGCTGTTAAAGCGGCAGCTGATTTTGGCATTAATGAAGACCGAGCAGTTAAGTATCATGCAGATCAGGCAGGGACACGGCTTAATTATGATGTTATTAGTGAGGCTATATCGGATATTAGAGCCTGTAATTCAGTTAGACCCGATTGGAAAGAAAAGATTGAGAAAGATTATAATAAGAGAGATAAATAAAATTCCCACAATGAATTAGATGTAGGTGATTGGTCTGGATAACATGTTTCTAATGATACAAATAAAAAAATAAATTCAAAAGGAGGGCACTATGAATAAAAGTAAATCCATTAAGGCCATATTAGGGATTGCCTTGATATCAATCCTCATCATGTATCTCATTGAGGTCATTATAAGCACTGGCTATATACAGAAGTCAGTGATTAAAGTAGGACTCTTTCTTATTTTTCCCATGATATACACTTTGTTGGATAAGAATATAAAAACAAGGGACTCGTTTAAAATAAAGTCTAGAAAAAGCCTCGGTTTTTCTCTGCTACTTGGGATTGGCATATATATGGTTATTTTAGGTGCTTACTTTGTTTTGAAAAGGTTCATAGACTTATCTAATATTATGATCATGTTAGATCAAAAGGCCAATGTGGATAAAAGTAATTTTATAGGGGTAGCCCTTTATATATCTTTTGTTAATTCCCTATTAGAAGAGTTCTTTTTTAGAGGATTTTTATTTTTGAACCTGATCAGAATCAGCAGCAGAAAACTTGCCTATTTAATCAGTGCCTTTGTGTTTTCCCTCTACCATGTAGCCATTATGGGAAGTTGGTTTAATCCAGTCATATTTATCGTTGCCATGATTGGCTTATTTGTTGGGGCCCTGATCTTTAATTATTTAAACGAAAAAGATGAGAATATCTACAATTCATGGATGGTCCATATGATGGCTAATTTATCAATTAATACAGTTGGGCTTATCATGTTTGGGGTGATATAATAAACAATGAATACAGGTAGGGATATAAAAATTAAGATGGCTATATACCCGGTATCAGATGGAGGCAAATAAAGTATGTTTAAATCCTATTAGACCATCAATTTATTTTCAAAGGAGAAAAGACAAAATGAAAAAACACATGTATTTACTACTAACAGCAATTATAACCCTATCATTATCCGGGACCACTACCTTTGCCAGCGACAAAAAGGCGGCAATCATCAATGAAAGTGCCATGTTTCTTGATGGCCAGCAGATTTGGGGCAATGGATTTAATGTAGGTGGATAAAAAAGGAGTACGAAAGTTTTATACGATACCGCTATAAAGTTATTTCGACTAGGGATAATGATGAATATGTGGATAATCTTGCAAGAGCAGAATTGGCACAAATTATGATAAATTCCTTAATTAATGGAACGGGTGCTACAGAC
>DUUM01000101.1 GCA_012841565.1 Candidatus Epulonipiscium sp.
AAAGATAGGGACACTGAAAAGGTAGAAGCGCCAAAAAGTGAAGTAGAAGAAGGAGTACATAGTAAAAAGAAAGAATTAGAAGTACTTGAGTTAAAGGCACAACTGGAAAGTCAAGATATTCTTACAGCTTATATGGCAGAACTTGATCTAATAGAAGCATTTAAAACTGAGGTAGAAAGCCTAATAGAGAAGAAAGACTATACACAGGCAATGCAGGTATTAGAAGAATGGAAAGACTTTTCTAGTAAAATTAATCGTGCTTCAAGTGATGAGCTGAAAATAACTCAAATAGATGTTTCTGCCTATCCTATTGTGAAAGTATATTTAGGCATTCAAGATTATAATGGTGGGCAAGTTTTGAAAGACTTAACACTAGAGTATTTTTATCTATCAGAAAAGATAGATGGGAATGAGTCCTATATTAAAAAAGAAATTACCAAGGCAATACGGCTAGATAAAATGGAAAATTTAAATATTAATCTAGTTGCAGATGTTAGCGGGAGTATGCAGGGATCTCCAATCATATATGCCCAAGAGGTTATGAAAAAGTTTGTTGGCATGATTCAGTTTCAAATTGGTGATAAGGTATCTTTAATTAGCTTTGCAGACCAGGTTTATTCTCAGCTGCCATTTTCATCAGATTCTAATGCAGTTATTAATGCCATTAATGGACTAAAATTAGGAGACATGACTGCGCTTTATGATGCCTTATATGTTGCTATTAATCAAACAGCCATGCAAAGCGGTGCAAAATGTATTATAGCTTTTACAGATGGAATGGATAATGCTAGTCAATGTACGCCTGAAATAGTGGTAGAGTTAGCAACTCGCTATGGTATCCCTATCTTTATTATTGGGGTGGGAGCAGATCTTGATAATATGAATTTGAATTATATTACAAATAGCACAGGTGGTTTTTACCGCAACATTGAGTCAACTAGTTCAATGGATGATATTTATAATGCAATTTACCAGCAGCAAAAGGATTTATATTTAATAGAATATGAAACAGATCAATTAAAAGATACATTTGCTGCTAGAAATCTTTATATGAATTATTTAAGTGAAAATCTAGTAGTTAGCGGTGAATATAAATTTACACCGGCAATCCTAATGGAAACGACAACCTCCTATTCACAACTATTTATCAATGATTTTATTATTTATGATAGTGATTTCAGATATTTAACAGTAGCTGATTTAAGAATGTTAACAAAAGAACAACTACGATTAGCTAGAAATGAAATTTATGCTCGTAGAGGGAGATTTTTTGTAGACCAAGAACTGCAAAACTATTTTAATAGTAAACCTTGGTATAATCCTAGTATTAGACCTGATGACTTTAAAGAAAATATTTTCAATGATTATGAAAAAGCAAATGCTTATTTTATTAGAGACTATGAAAATTTAAATGGATTTAATTAAGCTCGTGCTAAACAACTGTTAACCTAAGAAAAGAGAAAACATAAATGAAACGAATAAACTTACTTGTATGGATAGTGCTAATAATATTAGGGTTTGGGCTTGTTCTAGGAGCATACCGTGGGAGCCAAATATGGCCTAAGGAGGTTTCCTATGATGGAAGCGAAAATAGTGAGGGAGATGCTTTAAGGCAAGGGATAGAAAAAAAGGAACCTCCTGTGAATAGTAAAGGTGACGAGAATAGTCTGCCCAAGAAAATAGAAGAAGAAAAAGAAAAAGAAGCAGAGATAGAAATAGAAATAGAAAAGGAAAAAGAAAAAGAAGTAGAGGTAGAAGAAGTTGAAGTAGAGACAGAGAAAGAAGAACAGATAAAAATAGAAAAAAAGCTAGTTACAATAGATGCTGGTCATCAATCAAAAGGGAATTATGAACACGAGCCAGTAGGTCCTGGTGCAAGTGAAAGTAAACCCAAAGTTGCTTCAGGGACGGCGGGAGTAGCCAGTGGCTTAGCTGAGTATGAATTAAACTTAATGGTATCCAAATTATTAGAAAAGGAGCTAATAAATAGGGGTTATGAGGTGGAGATGATCCGTCATACAAACGATGTTAATATCAGCAACAAAGAAAGAGCAGATATTGCAAATAATAGTAATGCAGATGCCTTTATTAGAATTCATGCTAATGGGGCTGCAAGCAGTAGTGCAAATGGAATGATGACTATCTGCCCAACTTCCTCAAATCCTTATATTAGTGAGCTGTATGAAGAAAGC
>DUUM01000102.1 GCA_012841565.1 Candidatus Epulonipiscium sp.
TTCCTCTTGCCAGTGCAACAACCCCTGTCCTTACGCTCTCTATAATTCCATAAGGTCTTACCGCTTCCATAAATTGATCTATTTTTTCTTTATTATTACAAATTTGAAATGTCATAACCTTTGTATCAATATCTACTAGTCTTGCCGAAAACTCCTCTACCCAGTACATGGCCTTATCCGATGTTTGATCATTTAGGTTGATTTTAATTAAAGCAAGTTCCTTTACGACTGAATCTTTGGGGTCAAGCTGAATAACCTTCTTAATATCAACTAGTTTTTCTACTTGTTTTCTAATTTGATAAATCTCATCTTCTTTTTGAGTTACAGAGATAGTAATTCTTGAAACATTTGGATCATCTGTTTCTTCCCCTGTGAAACTATTAAGGTTAAATCCCCTGCGTGTAAATAACCCAGCGATACGGGCAACGACCCCATAATTATTTTCTACTAGAACAGATAAAATTTTATTCTTCATGTCTATCTCCTCCATCTTATTATTATTTGTTAGCTTATTCATATTATAACATCAATTTAATGATAATAGAAATTCCGTATACAAGTAAACTTTATTTTCTAAAGCTTGCCTGTATACGGAATTTATTTAATCTTATTTCAAGCTACACAACTTACTTTAAATTAGTAGCATGAAAATTTCCAAGCTTATTCTTAACTTTCTCTCGGATTTCTTGGTAAGGGATCCCACATAAAACCTCTAACCCCTCTTGGATACTAGATATAGCATAAATATGAAACTTATTTTCTTGAACAGCCTTTATTACTTCATCATTCAACACTAAATCCGATATATTTTGGATAGGAATAATAACCCCTTGGTTTCCCGTTAAGCCTCTTTTTTTACAAACTTTAAAAAATCCTTCTGTCTTATGGGTAACACCACCAACTGGTTGAATCATCCCGTGTTGGTTAACAGATCCTGTTACTGCTATATTTTGCTTTAGACCAATATCAGCTAAACTTGATAAAATCGTATATAGTTCAGCGCTAGATGCACTATCCCCATCTATTTGCCCATAATTTTGCTCAAAGCAAATACGGCAGGATAAAGATAACGGAAATTCCTGGGCATAGTTTTGACCTAAATAGCCTGTAATTACCTGAATTCCTTTTGTATGAATGTCGCCACTTAACTTTGCTTCTTTTTCAATATTAATAATTCCTGATTTTCCTTGGTAAGTTGTGGCAGTAACTTTCAATGGCTTCCCGAACCGGTACTCCCCATCATCATATATAGCAAGTGCGTTTATTTGGCCAACTTGGCTGCCATTTGTTTCAATCATAATTGTGTGATTCATCATTTGCTCATCAATTTTATCTTCAACCCTACTAGCCCTATATCTTTTTTCTTCTACAGCTAGATGAACATGCTCTTCATCCACCATTTTAGCTCCTTGGAGACTTGCAAATGTATGGGCTTCAACCATTATGTTACTGATCCACCCAAATTCCGCAGTTATTTTCTTTTGATTCTCTACATATCTGGAAGCATATCTAAGGACCGTACTTACTGCAGTAGTCGAAAATGGTAGCAAAGATTGTTGATTGCAATGAGTTTTAATAAACCGTGCAATAAGTCTGGTATTATTTTGATTATGGTGCATTTCTTTATCAAAATCTGCCCGAACCCTAAATATTCTCTTAAACTCAAAATCATTGTTATATAACAGTTGATATATTTGGGTACTACCAATTAAAATAACTTTTACATCTATATCAATAGGCTCTGGGCGGAGTGTTGCTATGGTTGTAACACTAATTCCCTCGGGATTTTCTATTGAAGTCTTTCTTGTTTTTAAAACTTGTTTAATGACATTCCAAGCCTCATAGTTCCCCAGCATTTCTTCCGCTTGAAGGATTAAATATCCTCCATTTGCCTTATGAAATAGTCCTGGCTTAATTTTCATATGATCTGTTGAAA
>DUUM01000010.1 GCA_012841565.1 Candidatus Epulonipiscium sp.
ACACTTTTCACTATTTTTTTCTCCGTTTTTGGGATAGTGTCAATGGTTATTATTTCAACTTTTTTAAATACAGAATTAGCCTTACCTATCCCAATTCTTAGCGCAATGAAAAGTATAAAAACTGAACATAGGAAAATCAGTAAACTTAATAACTTATAAACCCCTCTATTTCTTGCCGATTGTTTGTCTTTTTTAAATTTTTCAATGTTTGTCATACTATTCCCCCTCCTTTATGTATATTATATTCATAACAATGAAAAAACCAAAGATTTTTATGGCTATCCAATGGCTTTGGGTTAAAAAAGGCCCCAATAATGAAAATTGTTGAAACCCTTTTTAAGAAATACTTAACTACACCCTGTTGTTGTTCCGCAGTCTAAGCAGACCTTACATGTTCCGTTCTTAACAAGATGACTCCCTTTGCATATTGCACATGTTTCACCATGCAATACTTCACTATCCTCTTTAATGAATTCTTCAATCTTTATAGATTTGCCTGTCTCAACTACTTGTGAACTATCTGGCTTTACTTGACAATAAGTATAATCACCAAGCTCTATATCGATAATTTTACTAATTAAGTCAGATATTGAATCTGCCATTTTAATATAAGGGTGTCCGTTAACAAAGCCGCTTGGTTCATATTTTTGGCCCCTATACATTTGGGATATATCCTTTGCTGGGACTCCATATTGTAGCATCTTTGATATGGTCGTTGATAAGCTATCTAATAATCCTTTAACGAGGGACCCTTGGCGGCCGGCCGACACATAAATCTCCCCTAATCGGCCATCTTCATAAAAAGATATTGTAAAATACAGCTTTAATCCATCGATATGAGCCTCGTGAACGTTAGCTCTCCTAATACCGCTTGGCTTCACCCTTGCTGATAAATTAAGACTACTTAATTCTTCAGCTTTCCCTAACAATTGATCATATGATAAGTTTTTCAATTCATCTCTCGTTGAATTAACCATTGCAGTATTTAGAGGTTGGGATTCTTTGCATCCATCCCGGTAAAGTGCAATAGATTTTACACCTAACTTCCAAGATAGTTCATAAATATTTCCTATATCTTCAGCGGTTGCATCCTGAGGCAAGTTAACAGTTTTACTAATTGCTCCTGAAACATTAGGAGCCAGTGCTGCCATCATTTTAACATGGCCTTCTGGGGCAATATATCTTTCACCCGTTCCGCACTTATTAGCTGTATCAAATATAGGATAATGTTCTGGTAATAAATGAGGAGCTCCTTCGATTTTACCATCTTCTATTGCCTGATAACCCCCTTTGTCTGTTTTCCTAAGGATATAATTCATGATTTCATTTATTTGTTTTTCATTATATCTTAATTTTTTAAGAGCTACGGGAATAATAGGATTTACAATTTCCATACTTCCTCCGCCTACTAATTTCTTATAAGCGACATGACTAAAAAATGGTTCAGATGAAGTTGTTGCGCAGTCCATAGCAAATGCAATTGTCCCGGTTGGAGCAAGTACTGATACCTGGGCGTTCCTATACCCGTGTAATTTCCCTTCTTCAATGGCTAATAACCAAGCCTTTTTATTGATTTCACTTAGTTTATTCATACCTTGAGATTGAAGTATTTTGTGATCAATCAATGTCGGTTCATAAGATAAGCCCTTTAACTTGGTATCACTTTCAGAATAACCTGCAACAATAGCATGATTTTTTATAACTCTTAACATATGTTCTTTATTTTTATCATAATAAGTAAAAGCTCCAACTTTTTCAGCAAATAAAGAGGATATGTAATAAGAGTATCCTGTTAGTGTACTTAGAAGGGATGAACCAATAGCCCTGGCCTCTTTACTATCGTATGGTAGTGCCATAAGCATAAACAATGTTCCCATATTTGTAAGTCCCAACCCTGTAGTTCTAAAATGATATGATTTTCTTGCAATTGGTTTTGTTGGGAACTGTCCCCAATGAATAGTTGCTTCTAAGACAATCTGAATCATTTTGATACAATGGATATAGCCATCAATATCGAAGCTATTTGCATTGGAATCATAAAACTTAGTAATATTAATGCTAGCAAGATTGCAAGCAGTATCATCTAAAAACATATATTCGGAACAAGGATTACTTGCATTAATACGGTTGTGCTTTTCATTAACATGGCCATCCTCTCCTGCTGGGCAGGTATGCCATTCATTTATAATATCATCAAACTGAATTCCTGGGTCCCCGCAGCGCCAAGATGCCTTGCTTATGCTTTTCCATAAAGAACTGGCATTAACCCTTTTATTAATTGATCCGTCCATCCTATTGATAAGAGGAATTGTTTTATTTTTATCTTTAATAGCTTTCATGAATTCATTATTAACCCGAATAGAGTTATTTGCGTTTTGGCCTGAAACAGTTTCATAAGCCTCTCCGTCAAAATGAGTATCATACCCCATTTTTCCAAGTGCAACAACTTTTTCCTCTTCTTTTGATTTCCATGAAACGAATTCTTCTATTTCAGGGTGATCAATGTCTAAGACATTCATTTTAGCAGCTCGTCTTGTTGTCCCTCCAGACTTTATAGCTCCTGCATTACGATCAAACACCTTTAAAAAGCTCATAAGACCAGAAGATTGGCCTCCTCCAGAGAGTAACTCACCCTGGCCTCTAATAGTTGACCAGTTAGTTCCAACCCCTGAACCATACTTAAAGAGTCTGGTCTCTGTTACAAGCTGATCTGTTATGGACTTTTCACCTAACAAAGAATCTTCAACCCCAACTATGAAACAAGCAGAACCCTGGGTTCTTGTATAAGCATCTTTAGCCAATACGGCTTTATTTTTCTTAGGGTCATAATAATAATGGCCTTGGCTTTTACCTGAAATATTGTAAGCTGTTTTGAGCCCTGTATTAAACCATTGAGGACTATTAGGGGCCCACATTTGAGAAATCATCATATAGGCAAGTTCATCATATACGATATCTTTTTGAGCAATGTTAATAAGTTTTTCGTCAAGGGCTGCATCAACCCAGAAAGAAACCATTCGATGTACAAGCTGTTTAAAAGAATTCTCGTAACCAAACTCATTAGGAATACCCCCTTTTCTCAGGTATTTACTGGCAATTATATCACATGCAGATTGAGAGAAATTTTCAGGAAACTCTAGGTTCTTCATATCTAAAATAATTGAACCATCACTGTAATTTAAGAGTTTAACATCTACATACTTCCACCGGAACAAATCAAAAACGGTTTGGGACTTTCTAATCCCTTTTGTATAAAAACGAGTTATTAATTTATCTAACTTCATAAATTCACGTTCCTTTCTATTGACTATAATGGATCCCCTCTAATTATAGATATACATATATTGAAGACATCTTATAAGTGAACACTCCCCTACTAAACAGAAAAGCACTGCTATAGTAGGGGCTTCTTATACCCCTTTAGTGGGTTAGACTTCCCTTCTACAAATACAGTTATAGTCTCAGCAATATAGCTTCACAGGCTAAGCCTCTAAAACAAAAGCCGCAACTAAACTAATTAATGTAGACAAGGTGCATAGTGTCCTTTTACTAAGCTCAGGGACTTTTGCCTGGGCTAGCAACCATACCTTCGCAGGTATGGTTTTGTTGTA
>DUUM01000103.1 GCA_012841565.1 Candidatus Epulonipiscium sp.
AGAAATGGATTTCTTTAACAAATTCGTGGATAAAGAATTATTAAATAGATTAGAAATTGTACGTAACTCTGAATTTGCTGAAGTAACATATACAGATGCTGTTGAGATTTTAAAAGCATCAGATAAGGCTTTCGAATATCCAGTATTTTGGGGCTGTGATTTACAAACAGAGCATGAACGTTATTTAACAGAAGATCATTTCAAAAAGCCAGTATTTGTGACGGATTATCCAAAAGAAATTAAGGCCTTTTATATGCGTATGAATGAAGATAATAAAACAGTAGCAGCCATGGATTTACTTGTTCCAGGGATTGGCGAACTCATAGGAGGTAGCCAAAGGGAAGAGCGCTTAGATCTCCTTGAGGCCCGTATGACTGAGCTGGGATTAGCAAAAGAAGGCTATGAGTGGTACTTAGACCTAAGAAGGTTTGGCGGAACACGTCATGCTGGATTTGGGCTTGGTTTTGAGCGTCTTATTATGTATATGACAGGAATGACTAATATTAGAGACGTTATTCCATTCCCTAGAACACCAGGCTCAGCAGAATTCTAAAAGTTTTTTAGATTAATTTAATACAATAATAAAGCAAGGCTAAAAGATGAGCATTACTCATTTTTAGCCTTGCTTTTGTTTTTAATAACATCAAGTACCGCATGAGGGATTTTTAAATTGCCATAACCTGTGCCAAGTTCAAGACCTGGTTTGTTATCCCCATGGAAATCGCTTCCACCTGAAATAATAAGACTATATCTTTTAGCTAGATCTATAAAATATGTTTCTTCCTCAGGAGTATGCAAAGGATAAATAGCTTCGATACCATCCAGTCCATCATCTGCCAATGAGGCAATGAGTTCTTCAATTTCGGTGGTTTTTAGCTTATAGAGGGTAGGATGGGCTAAAATAGCAATCCCGCCTGCATCATGAATTAAATCAATACACTCCTTAGGGCTAGGAGTTACCCGTTTAAGGTAGCCCGGCTTGCCTGGAGACAAATAAAGCTCAAATGCCTCCTCCATAGAGGCAACATACCCACCTTCAAGTAATGCCCTAGCAAAATGGGCCCGTGTAGTAACACTAGAATTTTCATCTACAGTAATGTTAAATCCCAGAGCTTGTAACTGGCTAAGCATTTTTTTATTACGAATTTTCCGAGCATCCTTTAAAGGTCTGAGTTTATCTAAAAAAGCTTTATTTTTATAATCAATCAATAGGCCCACAAAATGTAGGTTATCTTTTGGAAATTCTGCTGAAAGCTCGATGCCTGGAATAATTTCTACCTGGTGTAAGTGGCCTGCTTTCATTGCCTCATCTAAACCATCAATGGTATCATGATCTGTAAGAGCAATGGCGCAGAGCCCTTTTTCTTTGGCTAGCTGGACGACCTGGGAAGGTGAAAGTGTCCCATCAGAGACGTTAGAATGAACATGTAAATCAATTAACATAAGTAATTCCTCCTCTTATCTCTCTATCTTATCATAAAACATCAATTCCATACGTACATATAGTATATAATAACCTGTCTTATCGTATGAAGTTAAAAAAGGGGAGGATAATATGCAAAAAGGCTATGCACAAGGAAAGAAGGTTCAGCAAGTAGCTAGTAGACCAATGCGGATTTTAAAGGCGAATATGTATGCTTACATGGTAACGGTGATTTTTTTACTAATGACAGCTGTGTTAATTACCCATACAAATATGGGGATGAATAGAGAAAAAACGATTATTATTATAGGGATTGTTATTTCTGCATTTATTGCAGGGGCTGATACGGCCAAGGGTGAAAATAAAAATGGATGGAGATGGGGCATATTAGGGGCTGGAGTCTATGGTCTTATTTATTTTACCATTGCTTTATTAACATCCAAGGCAAGCTTATTACTTTGCACCAACTCACTTGTGATGATCTGTGTAATGATTTGTAGTGGCGCGGTTGGAGGGATGTTCTCAATTAATCTAAAGAAGTAGGTAATACTTTTCAATGAATAAAATCTATGGTATAATGAAGTATATTTTATCCATTGGAGATAGAAGGAGGGATTTGTTATGAAACACATAAAAACTTTAAATAAGGCTACATTGAAAAATACGTTAGCAACTGGCGGATGTGGAGAATGTCAAACATCTTGCCAATCTGCTTGCAAAACATCTTGTACAGTAGGTAATCAAGCTTGTGAAAAATAATTTTACAAGAGGCAGTGACCATGCAGTCACTGCTTTTACTTTGAATAGGAAA
>DUUM01000104.1 GCA_012841565.1 Candidatus Epulonipiscium sp.
ACACCATACGGTTATTACGGTTAATAAAAAACAAATGGGTGTGGGTGGAGATGACAGCTGGGGTGCACCAGTTTTACCAGAATATCTTCTTCCAGGAAATCAGCCTATAGAGTTAGAATTTAGTATTCGCATTGCAAAATAAGACGTAGGGCTACTTGGATGGGGTTGCAGAATCATGTGTTATGAAGTATACTCACTTTGAATATTATAAAATTAATATACGAGGAGTGTTTAAATGAAAATAGGATTAAGAGCGCACGACTATGGAAGGCGTACACCCGACAATATGGCAAGTACAGTTAAATCAGATGGGTTTGAAGCTATTCACCTGGCTTTTCCCAAGGCTGTAACAGGCATTAATAGTCATGATGATGTAACAGAAGAAATTGTAGAAGAAATGCATCAGGCATGTGTGAAAAATAATCTAGAAGTAACAGTGCTAGGCTGTTATATAGAACCTTCCCTAAGGGATGATGATCAACGAGAAATTCATGTTCAACGATTTTTAAGAGCAATGGATTTTGTAAAAACATTAAATGCGACATGTATCGGAACAGAAACGACAAACTTTACCTACCCTGAGTCTGAAAGGGAAGAAGTATATAATATTTTACTAGGCTCAGTTGGCAGAATGATAGAAAAAGCCGAAAAAATCAATGTAGATGTGGCTATTGAACCAGTCTCTAGGCATACTTTAAATACACCAGAACTTACAGCTAGATTGCTCAAAGAAGTACCATCAGATCGTTTGAAAATTATATTTGATCCAGTTAACCTATTAACTGCTGAGAATATAAAAGATCAAAACAATTTATGGGACAGATGTTTTGAAAGTTTTGGAGATAAGATATGTGCAGTCCATATTAAGGGTGCGAAATTAAATGATAAGGGTGAATTGGAAAGCACAACCCTGCTAGATTCAGATGTAAATTATGCTAAGATTCTTGACTGGATTAAAAAGAATAAACCAAATGTAACTCTTTTAAGGGAAGAAATTAAACAAGAAACAGCTAAAGAAGATTTGAAATTTATAAAGTCGTTTTTATAATAATTCAATAAAAATCTATATATATTATAAAGTGGTTGTAGAGATTATTTAATCTCTACAACCACTTTATTGGATTATCATCGCCAACTACAGCATCAAACATAGCCTGCCTCATGAAATCAGGTTGGCCTGTCACGGTATCGCTTCTTAAGTCTATCCATCTATTCATTATAAAGTCCTCCTGTGAAAATATATAAAGCTTATTTTACCATAAAAGAACGGATTATTAAACGCTTAAAAGCAAATTAATCCTGCAATGTTTTATGTCTCTTCTAATAAATTTAAAAAAAGAGTGAAAGTTATAATGCATAAAAACACAATCTTAAAGAGGGTGTATCTATAGAAAATGTCAATAAAATTAATTAGTGGTAAGAATATTATATAAGATAGACATAATATTAGATGTTAATTATGTATTATTAGTGATATTGTAAAGATGTAGAGAAACAAAATTAAATTAAGGGGGAAAAAAATGAAGAAGAAAATTTTAAGCACCTTATTAGTTACACTCATGATTGCTACCTTGGTGACAGGATGTGGCGGCAAGGCTCCAAGCGAAAAACCATCTGGTAATGATACTCCTAAAGTTGAAACAGAAGATGATAAGAAACCAGCTGCTTCTGATGACAACAAGGAAATTGTTTTTTGGCATAACTCCACAGAGGGTGGAGATAAAAAAATTATGGATGCTGCAATCGATAAATTTAACAGCACCACACAGTCTGGCTATACGATAAAATCCGTGGCAACACAAAACGATAACTATAAAGAAAAATTAGTTGTTGCTATGAGTTCAGGGGAAGCTCCAGATATGTACATGACTTGGTCAGGTGGACCTATGAACGAATATATTGAAGCTGGGTATGCTCAACCAGTTGATGATTTAATGGCTGCTAGCGATTTGCCAGGGAAATTAATGGATGCTAGTATTGCACAAGGTACTTATAACGGTAAGGTTTATGGCGTTCCATTTTGGAATATGGCAACATCAGGAGTATATTATAATAAAAAAATGTTTGATGAATTAGGATTAAAAGTACCTGCAACAATTGGAGAATTAGAAGAAGTTGCTGACAAATTAGTAGACAATGGAATTATTCCATTTGCACTTGCTAATTCAACGAAATGGACAGGATCCATGTATTTTATGAATTTAGCAGCACGTAAAGGTGGACTTGAACCATTTGCAAAGGCTGTTGATGGCAGTGGAACCTTTGAAGATGAAGCATTTGTTTACGCAGGTAACAAGATTAGAGAGTGGACTGAAAAAGGATATTTCCCTGATGGAGTTAACTCTTTAAGTGAAGATGATGGGCAATCAAGACAATTGCTATACCAAGAAAAAGCAGCAATGACTTGTATTGGTTCTTGGTACACAACTAACATGAAAAATGATAGTGAAGAATTTTTTGCAAATGTTGGTTGGTTTAAATTCCCTAAACTAGAAGGTTCAGATGCAGATGATTCCATCTTAATTGGTACTATTGGAGAGCATTTTATGCACTTTAATTGTACAGATGATAAATTAAATGCAGCATTTGAATTCGTTGAAATGTATTTAGAAGATGACATCATACAAGTTATGATTGCCGAGGGGAAAATACCCCCAGTAAAAAATGCACAAGAATTAGTAACAGAGCCACTTACACAACAAATTTTAGAAGCAGTTCTAGGCGCATCTTCCGTACAATTATGGTATGACCAATATTTGCCACCATCAGTTGCACAAGCTCACTTAGATACATCTCAAGAACTCTTTGGTTTAACAATGTC
The DNA here is from genome assembly GCA_012841565.1 of Candidatus Epulonipiscium sp. The sequence continues at coordinate 2,822 of DUUM01000104.1, forward strand.
TGCAGAAGATGCAGCAGCTCAGTTCCAAGCAGCAATGAAAGAGTATAACGACAAACAATAACAGATATAAACAATAAAAAGATAAAAAGGAATACCCTATAAGGTGATATTCCTTTTTATTTATAAAAGACATATGTAATTTGAAAGTTTTATAAGAAGTGGGGGTTTGTATGCAAACAAAAAATCAATCACTACACCAAAAAAGGAAGAAGGATACATATAA
>DUUM01000105.1 GCA_012841565.1 Candidatus Epulonipiscium sp.
CCTCAAATGCCCTAAATCATTGATATGTTCCTTTCTACAGATAGTGCGAAAAATTACAGTAGATATGTTCCTACTAACGAACGGCTCGAAAGACATTCATTCTGTCCTATCGAGCCACGTTGAGACGGTTGTGCGCATATGCATTGAGTAATTGGCGAGGTGTTTTCGAGCCTAGTACGAAAGCAGGTACCTTGAGCAGGCGAAAGGTATCTTCCTTAAAAGGGTTTTAGATACAAAGGGTTCAAGCGTTTTAGAAGAATATTTGAGTGTGTTTTATGTCCTCTTAGGCTGCGGCTTGAGGGGATTTTTTGTAGGGGGGTGCACTATCCCGCAAAAGTCGATACTAATGCGCAAAACAAATAATACTTGAATATACGAGAAATTATAAACGTTATAGGAGTGCGTGAGATGCTTATAGATAAAGGGTATTAGCGTTTTAAATTGTCATGTATAAGCAAAAATAATTAGTGATTTTAAGGCTATTTTCCTGCATTACTTAAAAATAAAACCTTGTTTCGACTACTTATCATTTTAATGGTAATACTCTAAGGGTAAGTAGTCCAAATTCAAGAGGCGAGGTTTTATTATGGAAAACAATAGGGAACGTAAGATACACTTTATTCCTCCCAAGATAAAAACACAGAAAAGGGTTGCAATCTATTGCCGTGTCAGTACAACAAGAGAGTCTCAAGCAGATAGTTTAGAAACACAAAAAGATGGTTTGCTGGAGATTGTTAAAAAAGATCCCAACTGGACTTTGTATAAGATTTATGAAGATCAAGATTCTGGCGGTAATACGAGTAGACCAGGATTTCAAAGTATGATTTGGGATAGTTATGACAATAGATTTGAAATTATTATAGTTAAGTCCATCAGCCGCTTTACGAGGAACACGGTTGATCTATTAGAGACTATTCAGAAGCTAAGAGGCTTAGGCATTGAAGTAAGATTTGAACAAGAAAATATTAGCACTAGTAGCAATGAACAGGATTTGCTTATAGCTGTTCATACTGCAATGGCTCAGGCAGCAGGTGAGTCATTAAGTGAGGCTATCAAATGGGGGTTAAGGCGAGGATTTGAAACAGTTGAATCAAAGCTTTATACAAGGAAATGTTTTGGATATAAACATAATGAACAAGGTGAGCTAATCATTAATGAAGAACAGGCTGTGGTGGTAAGAATGATTTTTGAATTATATTTAAAGGGGTATAGCGTGGATATGATTATGAAGGAGTTAGGCCATAATAATATAAAGTCTCCTACTGGCAAAGAAAGATGGTCTAAGCGTACGATTCAAACTATGCTCACCAATGAGAAGTATATTGGAAATGTGATTTTAGGAAAGACATATACAGGCCAATATCCAAACAATAAGCAAAAGGTAAACCAGGGATCACAGGATCGGTTCCTGATGAAAGAGGCTCATGAACCCATCATTTCTAATGAGATATTTGAGCAGGTAAAAAAAGAGATAAAGCGTAGGAGTAATATTGAATTAGTGGATGGCAAAACTAAAAGAAGAAACACACATTATAGTGCAAAGGGGATAGGTGAGGATGAAAGGGATGAATAACTGGGTAAGTAGTTTAAATTATAATAGGTTTAGTGTACAATAAGATAAACACTACTAATAGAGAATGTGTGGAGGAAGAAATGAAAAAGACTAAATTATTATATATAGTAATCGTAATGATTGCAGCATCTCAAACTTATTCGATATTTCAAATAAATAGGCTGAAAGTAAAGGTGCAACAAACAGAAAATGCAGTAGCCTATGTTGAAGATCGCTTACAGGGAAATATAAGCGAGATTTATTCCAATGTGGATAGAAAACTTGAAGACTATACAAGCCTTGTAACAAACTGTGGATATAAAATCGGTGAATTTAACCTACAAACGCTAAAAGTACCTGTAACTTTTAAATTACAGCCAAAAACACTTACTGAAACAACTACCGTATTTCTAAGATTCAGTGAGGAAAAAATTGCAATGGAAAAGCAAGATACCGAGTTTGTACTGACTAAGGATTTTGCAATCATGGATGAAATTTTCCCCACAATTATAATAGAGGATAAGGAGATTTTACAGTTTGAAGACCACGATTATCTTAGAATATATAACATCAAAGATGAAGTGTTTTCTTCCCTTTCACCTCGTTTTGAGGGCGAAAGTAGCTATAGCGGATAAGAGCCCTATGATTATCGTATGAAGGGCAATATTTCAATGGATTCTTCTGTAATGAATGGTGACAATAGCTTTAAAGATATAAAGTATATCGTCACATTAGATGACAAGGTTATTGAAAGCTACCAGGCCGGCTTTGTAGGAAACGGAAATATCGCAATCAATGACAATTTTAAAATGGAAACAGGGCAGAAGCTTATAGGAAAAGTAATAGCTACAGACCAACTAAATTTCACCCACGAATATTTGATCATAGACCACGTTGCTGGAGAGAGCAAAGAGCACGGGTACTACTATGAAAACGAGAAAATTATTGCACCTGATGGTACAGAGATTTATAGTTTTGATGAAAGTGCATTATATTAGAAAGGAAGAGAATATGGCAGGTAAAAATATACAAATTCGAAATAGTACAGTAGATTTTATGGTTTTTACAAAAGATGCAGGAAGTGATTCCATAGAAGTACGCGTGCAAGATGGCGACGTATGGCTAACACAAAAAGCTATATCTATGCTGTTTGAGATTGATAGAAGTGTCGTAACAAAACATATTAAAAATATATTTGAAACAGGCGAACTTGATGAGGATTCAGTATGTGCAAAATATGCACAGACTGCGGATGATGGTAAAACATATCAATATAAATTCTATTCCTTATCTGCAATTATTGCCATAGGTTATCGTACTAATTCGGAAAGGGCGATTCAGTTTAGACAATGGGCAACGAAAGTATTAGAGACTTTTACAAAACAAGGATATGTTCTGGATAAGGATAGATTGATTAACGGCCAAGTTTTTGATGAGGATTATTTCGAACATTTAATCTCAGAGATTCAAGAAATAAGGGCTAGTGAAAGAAGATTTTATCAAAAAATTACGGATATATATGCAACAGCAGTTGATTATTCCAAGGATAGTAAAGTTACAAGAGGCTTCTTCGCCACATTACAAAATAAAATGCATTTTGCAATTCATGGTAACACAGCAGCAGAAATAATTGTTGCAAGGGCAAATCATAAAAATAATCATATGGGACTGACCAGTTGGAGAAATGCACCAGATGGTAAGATTGTTAAGACAGATGTTTCAATAGCTAAGAATTATTTAATGAAACAAGAGACTGTGGAACTTAACGAAATAGTAACCATGTATCTTGACTATGCAACAAGGCAGGCAAGAAGGCATATCCCTATGACGATGGCTGATTGGGCAGAAAAATTAGATGCATTTCTTAAGTTTAATGATGCTGAAATTTTATTAAATAAAGGAAAAGTAACTGCGAAAATAGCAAAAACATTTGCTGAAAGCGAATTTGAAAAATATCGTGTGATTCAAGATACATTATATAAAAGTGATTTTGATAAATTGCTAGAAGAAAGTAGTAAAGAAATAGACTGAAAGAGTTAAAGTATAAATACTTTTGCGTAATAGTTTAGACTAACTATGACACGTTGAGACGGTTGTGCGCATAGAGGCATTGAACACTTAGTAAAGGCGAGAGCAGCGAAGCCTGAACTTAGCGAGAAAGCCCGCATTGCGTAGAGAAACGGAGCAAGGTGTTCCTTTAAAAGGGCTTTAGATACAAAGGGTTCAAGCGTTTTGGAAGAATATTTGAGTGTGTTTTATGTCCTCTTAGGCTTAGGTCTAGGAGGAATTTTTGTAGGGGGGGGCACTATTTGGCAAAAGTCTGTACTAATGCGCAAAAGTATATGATATAATAATTGTAAGACGGTGGTAAGTATTAAAATTATACAACATATATAAGTATTTTAGCATATTAATAATGATATCAACAAATAATAAGATTAAATAATTTTCTGCTAGGAGGGAATATAAATGAGTAATAAAGAAACTGTAATTCAATTATTAGATAAAATCCCAGATTATAAAATAGGATATGTGTTAGCTTATATTCAAGGGATTACAGCAGATGAAGAAGCAGACGATATCTTTTGCGAAAGAATGTATGAGAATTATTTAAATGATCCAGATCCTGAAAAAGACAAAACATATACCCTTGAAGAATGTAAGAAAGAGTGGGGTATTGATTAATGTATCAAATTATTCTTAAAAAACAAGCAAAAAAGTTCATTGGGAAGCTTCCAATGAATGAAAAGAAAAGAATAATCTCTGCAATAGAACAATTACCAAATGGAGAGGATATCAAAAAGCTAAAAGGCCATAATCAGCTAATGCGGTTAAGAGTTGGTAGCTACAGGATTATCTATACCGTAGATTGTGGTGAGTTAGTAATTATAGTAATTGATGTAGGTAACAGAGGGCAAATATATAACAAATACTAAAATTGAAGTGTGTATGTCCCTTAGACCATAAGTCTGGGGGAGGGAGGGCAAGATTGATTTGATCATCACAAAATCCATTTCAAGATTTGCAAGAAACACAGCAATCATGCTTGAAGTCGTTAGAGAGCTAAAAAGCCTTAATGTAGAAGTAGACTTCCAAAAAGAGAATATTAAAACCTTGTCAGGGGATGGAGAGCTTATGCTAACCATCCTCTCTGCTTTTGCCCAAGAAGAAAGTAAGAACATTAGTGATAATCAGAAATGGGCTATAAGAGAAAAATTTAAACGAGGGGAACTACAGATAAACACCACTCGCTTTCTAGGCTATGACAAAGATGCGTACGGAGACCTTGTTATAAACCAAGAAGAAGCCAAGATCGTAGAGGATATATTCTCCAAGTACCTGAGCGGTAAAGGGATATTTACCATAGCAAACGAGCTAAATGATAAAAATGTTCCAACCATTGGAGGCGGAAAATGGCATCAGTCAGCCATCTTGAATATTCTTAAAAATGAAAAGTACAAAGGAGACGCTCATCTTCAAAAATATTATACGCCAAATAACTTAATGAATAAAAGTGTGAAAAATAATGGGCAGATTGACAGCTATTATATAGAAGGAAACCATCCTCCCATTGTTTCAAAAGAGATGTGGGCCAGGGTACAAGAAG
>DUUM01000002.1 GCA_012841565.1 Candidatus Epulonipiscium sp.
TGGTTACGGTTACCTTTTCAAGCTTATCTGATAAAGGCTCAAAAGAAAAATTAGCATGTTCTTTTGGAATTCCCCAATTCATACGGCCATTATCCACAGAATCTTGTGAAGAAACATAAATTTTGTTGATTGTGTGAAGCTTCCGATTCTTATAATTATATTTGCCAGGTATGATCAGTAGCTCCCCGTAAGGACCACAATTAGCAGCTTCGTAATTCACTAACATAACACTTCCAATTCCAGGTATAGCCTTCTCTTTTAGAAAATCAGGAGCCTGCTCATTAGCAAAGTTTGTGTCAAATCGGTAGAGCAATATATAGCCAGAGCCAATTAATGTCCAAGGTGCTGGGTAATTATTCATATTTTTTCCTCCATTGATTAAATTGATGTGCTTGATGTTTTTGAACCAAAGGTTGCAATATACTAAGATGGCGAACCACCCAAAACAGTTTTGATGGAAAAATGTGTGCCTTATTACTTTCAATACCCTTGATATAACGTTTAGCAACGGTTACTGCAGTTTGAGTGGGGAATGGGATAGGAGTATTTTCCTTGAAGAATGCAGTCTTTGTTGCAACAGGATGAATAAGAGTAATAACTTGATGTTTGGGAAGCTCATGTCTAGCCGCTTCAAAAAAACCTTGAATAGCATGTTTGGTTCCAGAGTAAAGTCCGTAACCTGGAAGAGGCAAATAACTAATGGCACTAGCTGTTACAACAAACTGAAAGGGCTTATTTTTCTTGATCTTTTTTAACTTATAAAAAGCATAAATAGGGGAGCTAACATTTGTATCAAAAATAGTTTTTGTTCGCTCCCAGTCTGCCTTTTGGGCCCCTTCATAATAAGCAAATCCTGCATTGGCAATAAAAACATCAACTCCCCCAAGCACCTCTTGTGCCATGTTAAATATGTTGTCTACGCCTTCTTTGGTAGATACATCCTCACGGATATAAATAATAGAAGGAAATTCAGGGGTGTATGCTCGTCTGCCAACAGCTAAAACCTTGGCTCCTTTTTGATGTAATAAGGGGAGTAATTCTAGCCCAATTCCTGATGATGCACCTGTTAAAACAACCCTTTTGCCTTGTAAGTTCATTGGTATAACCTCCTTGTTTATTTGTTATTAGATAATCCAAGTAATTTTTCTAAATAGAACATCATTTTTAAAATTTCTGTTGTATGCTTTGTGCCAAGATCTTTGGCTGCATTTTCAATAATTAGATGATGGAAATCATCTACCTCGTCTAAGCGAGAAATTCCTTTTTTAGTAATGGAAATAGATTTAACCCTGCGATCATTTTCGCTTGTAAACCGTGTGATTAATTGTTTTTTTATGAGTCCATCAACCAGTCTGGTTGCCTGAAAGGGCTTGATATTTAGGGTGGTTGCGATAAGCCCCATATTGCATTCTTTGTGGATGGTCAGGTGTTTTAGTAATAATATTTCTTGCCAGGAAACTGAAAACTTATCAAGTTCTATTTGTTCGAATTTGTAAATGGTTTGTAAAAATGTAAAGAGCGCTTCTTTGACGAGAAGTTTATCCATTGTTCACCTCATTTGTTTGGTTATATGAACAGTGTATAATATTTGGTTGCAAAGTGCAAGTAAAAAAGAAAAGACATAATTTGTCGTTAAGTTATGTATAAAATGGGATATTGTGTTATAATAGATGGAGATGTGAGATAATTCGGAATTGGATGTATAGATGGGGATGAGAAGGACGGGGCTATCGCTAGAAGTAATGTTCCTGAAAGCTAGTTCTGGAATATGACAAAAAGGGGGTGATTACGGAAACAGACAGCGGGAATATGGACGTTAAGTGACATAGACCGCTAGGCTCTTTAGTGGCTAACATATACTTTTGAGGTGATTGTATGGATAAAAGATTAACATTTAATGAAGATGCAAAGAACTATGATATGTTTAGACCAACATATTGTAAGGAGTTATTTGATAACATAATAAATTATACTAGACTTGATAAAACTAAATATGCTCTTGAAGTAGGGATAGGGACTGGACAAGCAACAAAACCGATTTTAGAAACAGGTTGTTATCTTACAGCAATAGAATTGGGCGAAAACCTAGCTACATATTCGAAGAATAAATTTGGTGACTACAAGAAATTTACTATACATAATATTTCGTTTGAGCAGTATATGCATATCCCAGAGAATATTGATTTAGTATATTCAGGTACGGCTTTTCATTGGATACCAGAAGAAATGGGATATAAAAAAGTATACGATATGTTGAGAAGTGGAGGGACTATAGCTTTATTTTGGAACCGACCATCAGGTGGAGAAAGTGAAGTATATGAAGAAATCCAATCTGTTTATAGGAAATATATGCCTGATGTTAAACCCACAAAGAATATGCTTAATCAACATATATATGATGAGACAATAGAAACGATTAAAAAGTATGGTTTTGTGGACATACAGTTCAAACTAATGCATCAAACAAGAAAGTTTAATGCAGAAGATTACATTTCACTACTTGAGACATATTCTGATCACCGTATATTATCAGTGGACATCAAAGTACCTTTTTATAAAGAGATTATGTCTATTATCAACAATCATGGAGATGATTTAAAGATTTATGATACGATTGATTTGTATCTAGCGAAAAAACCTTAATAATATTGTCATAAAAAAGATAAAACTAGACAGATTGATGATGGGTGGCAACTTCCGCGGTCAACATCACTTAACATAGTATTCCTGATATTACAGAAGTTAAGCTAAAGAGCTATCTTACCTTCTGAAACATCAGGAATACGTTGGACGTTAGTGCGCCAAGCGAAGCTTGGCATTACTGGTAAGGTGCAAGTCCTTATATGGCAAGGTTTAGCCAACCACCATTATCGAGTGTTGTGCCGTTGTCGGCGACGACAAGGGTAAAGCGTACACATAAGCAGAGAACCAAAA
>DUUM01000106.1 GCA_012841565.1 Candidatus Epulonipiscium sp.
CGCACACTAGCAATGGCAGCCTTATGCTTTTGCTTAGAGTCTTTTACATGCTGGGCGCTAATGGCTGTATTATGATAAGGAATTAACCGCCAGTCTTCATAATCATTTAAAAACTCTCTGCTTTGGCTAAATCCTTGTGGGTGAGAATATACTTTGGTAATATCCTCTATTTTTGTACCTGGTAGTCCTAGTAGGTTATGCTTTACCGAAAGGGTTTCTTCGCCCACAATGTAGCAGTTATACTTTCGTATTAAATCATATACTTCTACAACGGATCCTGCTGATGAATTTTCTATGGGCAAGACACCATAATCTATTTTCTTCTCTTTTAGACTTTTAAGTACACCCTCAAATGTAGAGGAGTGCACAGTTTCATAGTTATACCCCTTAAAGTGCTTGGTAAGGGCTTCTTCACTAAAAGCCCCTGGTACACCTTGGTATCCTATGGTATATTTTTCTTTTTTATCTTCTATAGAGCTGTCTCTATATCCATTTAAAATAGATGCTAAAATCTCCGGATCTTTTTCATAAAGTTTGTCTAATGAAAGATTTATCTTATTGTCCATATTAATTTTTACTCGCTAAAATAGTTCGCCCTTCAATTTGTGCATACTGCTCAAGTTTTGGCATAAGCTCATCAAACTGCTTAGGTGTTAAGGATTGTGGTCCATCACAAAGCGCCTGAGAAGGATTGTTATGCACTTCTATAATAAGGCCATCTGCCCCTGCCGCTATTGCTGCACATGCTAGTGGTCCTACCATCCATGAAAGTCCTGTTGCATGACTTGGATCTACAATAATCGGTAAATGACTTAGTTTTTTAATAGCCAAAATAGAAGATAGGTCTAAAGTGTTTCTTGTATAGCTTTCAAATGTTCTAATGCCTCGTTCGCATAAAATAACATTTTCATTCCCACCTGCCATAATATATTCTGCAGACATTAACCATTCTTCAATGGTTGATGCAAGTCCTCTTTTTAATAAAATTGGCTTATTAATTTGACCTAATTCTTTTAAGAGGCCAAAGTTTTGCATATTACGTGCCCCAACTTGAATAACATCTACATTTTCTACAAAATTATCAATGGTATGAGGGTGCATAATTTCTGTTACAATAGGAAGTCCTGTGTTTTCTCTCGCTATCTTAAGAAGCTCTAACCCATCTTCTTCAAGCCCTTGAAAGGCATAAGGAGATGTACGCGGTTTGTAAGCTCCGCCGCGCAAAAAGGCTGCTCCACTTTTTTTCACGTCTTTTGCAATACTACTGATTTGGTCAGCACTTTCAACAGAACAAGGTCCTGCCATAATAGCAATTTCCTTACCGCCAATTTTACGGCCAGCAACATCAATAATAGTGTTTTCAGGGTGAAATGAGCGATTAGCTTTTTTAAATGGCTCACTTACTCTACTAACTTTCTCTACAATATCCCGGTTCTCAATACTTGATGGACTAATGTGGCTGGTATCTCCCACAAGGCCTAGTATGGTGCAATGAGCCCCTATTACGGCTTGAATATCAACTGGATAAGTAGACGTTAACTCTTCTACTAGTTTTTGTATTTGTTCTTGCGGTGCGCCCGCTTTCATAATTACAATCATTTGGAGGCTCCTTTCTCTTGTATGCGCTTTGCATAATTTATAATTTTTCTATCATATTCTTGATCCATCAGTGGAGATGTAAGAAAAAAATCTGCACTTGATTGGTTATTAGCAATTGGAATATCGTATAAAACAGCAATTCTCAGTAAAGCTTTTACATCCGGGTCATGAGGCTGGGCAGATAATGGATCCCAAAAGAATATCATGAAGTCAATATCACCTTCTACAATTCTTGCCCCTATTTGTTGGTCTCCACCTAGAGGGCCACTATTATAAGCTTTAACAGGTAATCCTGTAGTATCAGCAACCAAGGTGGCCGTTGTCCCTGTCCCACATAAAAAATGTTGGGATAGTTTTTCCCTATTGTCCTTTACCCATCTTAGCATATCTACTTTACAATTATCATGTGCTACTAGGGCAATTCTTTTTTGTTTTCCCATTTTTATTTTTGTTATAGCATCCAAAGTAAACCCTCCTTTTTAACAAACTATTATTACGAACCTAAGTATGCTCGTCTAACATCATCATTATTAAGAAGCTCAGATGCCTTACCAGAGTGAATAATTCGCCCTGTTTCAAGTACATAAGCACGGTGGGCAATTTGCAGTGCCATTGTAGCATTTTGCTCTACTAATAATACAGTAGTCCCGTTATTATTAATTTCTTTAATAATATCAAAGATTTCTTGAACTAGCATAGGCGCAAGGCCCATTGATGGCTCATCTAATAATAAAATTTCTGGGCGACTCATGAGGGCTCTAGCAATTGCTAACATTTGTTGCTCTCCCCCACTCATGGTTCCTGCTAATTGTTTGCGGCGTTCCTTGAGTCTTGGAAAACGTTTGTACATGTCTTTTATATCATCATTAATCCCTTTTTTATCTTTTCTTGTGTATGCGCCCATTTCTAAATTTTCTTTTACCGTCATTTGCGCAAATACACGTCGCCCTTCTGGAACTTGGGCCATTTTATGGGTTAAAATAACATTTGCTTCTACCCCATCAATTCTTTGATCCCGAAGCGTAATCGTACCTTCACTAGGTTTAATTAAACCAGATATGGTATGTAAAGTAGTTGTTTTTCCAGCCCCATTTGCTCCAATTAGGGTTACAATTTCTTTTTCTTTTACATCAAATGAAATATTTTTAAGTGCATGTATGTTTCCATAGTGCACGCTTAAATTCTCTACATGTAACATTTACACCTCTCCTTATGCCCCTAAGTATGCCCCAATAACCTTTTTATTACTTTGTATTTCCTTAGGTGTTCCTTCTGCAATTACTTTTCCATAATCAATTACAACAATCCTTTTGCAAATTCCCATTACTAAGCTCATATCATGTTCAATGAGTAAGATAGAAGTGTCTAACTTTTCATGAATCATTTTTATGGTTTCCATTAGTTCTTGGGTTTCATTAGGGTTCATCCCTGCAGCTGGCTCATCTAGTAGTAGCAGTTTTGGATTCCCAGCAAGTGCACGGGCAATTTCTAACTTACGTTGTTGTCCATATGGCAGGTTATTACTTAGTTCGTAGGATAATTCCTCCATATCGAAAATTCTTAATAATTCATAGGCCTTTTTTTCTATTTCTATTTCTTCTTCTTTATATCTTTTTGTTCTTAATATTCCTTCTAAAGCCGTATATTTCATATGATGATGACAAGCTGTTTTAACATTATCTAAGACGGTCATGGATTTAAATAAGCGGATATTTTGAAAAGTCCTTGTAATACCGCGTTCCACTATTTGATAGGGCTTTTTCCCTACAATACTTTCACCAGCAACTTCAATGCTTCCTTCTGTTGGAATATAGACCCCTGTCAGTAAGTTGAAAATGGTGGTTTTACCTGCACCATTAGGTCCTATTAAGCCAACTAGTTCATGATCTCCTACAGTTATATCAAACTCTGTAACAGGCTTTATTCCTCCAAAAGAAATACTTAAGTTTTTAACTTCTAATAATGGCATATTACTCACTTCCTTTTGTACGTGAACTAAGGGGATTTTTCTTACCTAAATCTAATATCATCTGGATAAATGATTTAAGGGTAAATCCTTTGGTTTTAAATAAAATAATACCAATTAGTAGAGCAGAATATATGAGCATTCTGTACTCAGCATATCTTCTTAGGTATTCGGTTGCAAGCCCTAAAATAATGGCTGCTATAATGGTACCCTTTAAACTTACCATTCCCCCTAAAACCACAATGACTAAAATCTCTATGGAATATAAAAAGTTAAATGTCTTTGGATATAGTTGTGTTAAATAGTGGGCATATATGCCCCC
>DUUM01000107.1 GCA_012841565.1 Candidatus Epulonipiscium sp.
CATATACAAACCTCCTGTGAGTTTTTTCTGGTAATTAAATTTTACAGGAAAATTTGTATGTTGGGAAGGGATATTTATATCTCTTCCCTTTATTTTTTATTTTTGCCTACTAAAATTATACTCTAACCGTGAAAAGAAAGATAAAAAGAATATACGCAAATGGAACAAAGTTAAAAAGGATTTTGATAAGGTTTGGGCAAATATCAATGTCTATATTACAAATATTCCTCCTAAAATGGTCGACACCGATCACATCCATCTATTATACACACTCAGGTGGCAAATTGAAAATATGTTTAAAATTTGGAAATCAACTTTCAAAATAGCTGCAGTCAAAAAGGTTAAACTCGAACGATTTCAATGTTTCTTATACGGTAGGCTAATAGAACTTGTTTTAACAGCATCCGTTGTCTCTACAAGCAAAGCAATCGCTATGCTTAAAGGAATAAAGCCATTAAGTGAGAAGAAAACATTTGATATTACTAAAGAATTTTTGGAACATCTTACTGCTGCTAACTGCAAAAATAAAAAAACGTTATTAAACTTCCTAACTAGGTTAATTCAAATAATCTTAAAAAGGGGTGGTAAGAACGAGAAAAAAGGAAGTACCTCTTACGCGGACATATTTAAATTCCTTGGTTATAATCCAAGGATTGGTGGTGATATGATCAGCTAAGTAAATATAAAATTTAAGCTAGAAATAATAGCCTTTGTTAAAGTCGGTCTAAAATATATCCTGAGATATTAAATAATATTTTCAAAGAAAACTCTAAAAAAACAATCTAGTAAGTGTTGTAAAACCCTTACTAGACCGTTAGCTTGATGGCTATGGGGTATTGCCCCGGTTGGTGATTTAGCGTAGCCAAGAGCCTTGCTTTAGGTTGAATTACATACTATTTAATTATTAAAAGGTGGTGGTATTTTAACGAATCATCAGTAAACAATTTAAAAAGAGATATTAGATTATCAAGAAAGAAATGTTTATATGTTATATTGTATCGCAGCTAATGCTGGAACGGGTAAAACACTTTTGGCGTAACCGAGCACTTTGCTTTATAGAATGAAATTATTATAGTGATGGAAAAAGAGAGACACAGCATAATATTTAAAAGTATTTACATAAAATATTTAAGGAGGCATGAATGGCGGGTTATATATTTGCTTTGAACGACTTAAAAGCTCTAGATAAGGTAATGGAGAAAGGTGTTTATAGTACTAATTTAAGTGAGCCGAAGTATGTTAAAACACAAAAAAGGCATCAGTGGGGGACTCACCATGAGGCAACATTTGGTGATTATTTTAGTATGAAAGAAAAAGATAATGTATATTTTTTTATAGGGAGAAAGATATATGGTATAGGGGAGCTGACAAGTATAGATAATGAATGTGTATTATTAAACTACCCCAATGCATTAAGCCCTGAACCGAAAAAATCTGGAGACATACGAGAGGATATCCTCGATATAAGTAGTGAAACTCCTGTTAAAAACAGACTGATTTGTTTATTCAAACCATCACCTTATTTATTTAAACAAGGTATTGATATGGATGATGTTTTATTATCAAACCCAAATTCATTTAGGATGTTAAGGGCTTTTTGGAAGTTATCATTTGTAAAGGTAGACGATGAAGAAAATGAAGCTTTAAAAAGTATCCTAATAAAAAGAAACAAGGAATTTTTAGACAAAGACTTTAATGAGAGGAATATTTTCAAATACTCAAATAGCTATTTAAATACTTTGAAGAAAAGGATTGGAGAAAATTATATGATATCAGATTTTAATATAATAGACTCAGCATCATGCATTAAGGATGAAAAGTATTTAAGACATGAAATGGCTATAGAAGCATCTCTAATATATAACTTATCTAGAAAAACAAAAAGTGTAAGTAGTATATTTCAAGAATGGGATTATATATCTCATCAAGTTGTAGCATCCCCGTTCAAAGCTATAGATTACATGGACAAGATGGATATATTTGGATATCAGCGTATTCCAGGATATGATATTATATCAGATTATTTGATAATTGAAATTAAAAAAGATTCTGCAACGATAGAAGCAGTGGACCAAGTGATAAAATATGTAGATTGGGTAAATCAAGAATATGCGGGTAAAGATTACTCTATGATTAATGCATATATTGTTGCATACGATATACCAGATGAAGTTATTCAGTATACTAAAGACAAAGCAATAAGAAATTTTACAAAGGGAACAAGACCCACAATTTCGGGAGAATGGACTAATTTAAAATTAATTCGATATGAAAAAGAAGAAGGGCAAATAAAATACTATAGTGTTTATCCTAGGGAGAGCAACTAAGAATTTTAATTTGCAAATGGATATAATATTTGCATGAAATTCCTGTGGGGCAACTCTATTAATGGATTAAAGACCTTTAGTTTTAAGATATTTTCGGGTTTAGGTTTTATGGAGGTGTATTCAGCAGCATTACTTATTTAATCTAATAATAAATTGTAAAACAACTATAAATGGTGTAGAATAGTGAAGAGTATAATGCAACAATAAAAATATAAAGCAAAAAGATGAAATCAAATTATGATTTCATCTTTTTTTAAACTAAGATAATGGGGAGGGGAAAACATTGACTAGCAACCTATACGACAAAATAGATCCTGATAGTATCTATCAATATGCCACAAACCTAATAGGGAAAACCTTCAATCAAATATGTGAGGAAGATACCCTAGTTACCAAAGAAACGGAAAATAAAGATAGCTATGAAGCACCTAAGCGAAAGGGTGGCCTAGGTGAATTAGTCGAAGAAAGATATTTTAAGTATAAGGCTAACAATGACTCCGAACCAGACTTTAAAGAAGCAGGTGTTGAGCTAAAGGTAACACCGTATAGAATGAATAAAAATGGCACAATATCTTCCAAGGAAAGAATGATTTTAACCATGATTGATTACTATGAAATTGCTAAAACTGATTTCTATGAAAACAATCTGTGGAAAAAGTGTCAGTTAATATTAATCGTAGTTTACCTGTGGGAAAAAGAGCTAGAAAGCCGGTTAGATTATATGATTAATTATGTTTTCTTGTATTCCCCACCAGTTGAAGATTTGAAAATAATAATAGATGACTATAACCTTATAAAAGATAAGGTAAGTAGAGGTAAGGCCCATGAATTATCTGAAGGAGACACAATTTACTTAGGGGCAGCAACAAAGGCGGCAACATCAGCTGACCGAAGAAAACAACCGTTTTCGGATATTATGGCTAAGCCAAGAGCTTTTTCGTTTAAGAACTCTTACATGACATATATTCTAAGGGATTATGTAGCGGGACAAGATAAGCGGCTTGAAAAGATTGTAGATGATTTGAAAGAGGATACCTTTGAACAATATGTTTTGAAGAAATTCAATAGGTACATAGGTGTAGATCGACTAGCTTTAATTAAAGAGCTATATGAACCTGAAAATGAAAAGGAAATAAACGTTATATTAAGGGCGAAATCCCTGTATAGCAATTTAGCCTTTAGGATGCTAGGTATAAAATCTAATAGGGCAGAAGAATTTGAAAAAGCAAACATAGTAGTGAAGACGGTAAGAATTAGGTTAGATGGAACAATGAAAGAATCCCTATCCTTTCCAGCATTTAAAATTAAAGAATTAGTCAATGAAATCTGGGAAGATTCAAAGGTATATAATTATTTTGAATCAACAAAGTTTTTATTTGTGATTTTCAGAGAAAAAAGTACCCATACATATAATTTTGAAAAAGCATTTTTCTGGAACATGCCAAGTGATGATTTGGAAAATAAATTGCAAGAGGATTGGCTTAGATTCAAGAATAAGTTTAGAGCAGGAATATGTTTAGAACCTAGAACTTTAAGGGATAATAAGCTTATCGTTAACAATGACTTGCCTAAAAAGACAGATACAAATATGTTGCATGTAAGACCTCATGCAGCTAAAGCAGCACATTTAATAAATGGTGTTAAATATGGAAGTGGAATACTAGAACGAGATGCAGATGAATTATTAAATGGGGATATGATGACAAAACAAAGTTTTTGGTTGAACAATGATTATATAGCCCACATCGTGAACAAGGGTTAAGAGTTACACATTAGGAGGAAATAGCAATGAAGTTGACAGCAGTGGAACTTTTTGCAGGGGTGGGCGGTTTTAGGGTTGGCCTGAACCATGTAAAGGAATTTGACAAAAAGACAGGCTTGGCTATAGAACAAGGGGATTGGGAATTTGTGTGGGCAAACCAATGGGAACCTGCTACTAAAATGCAGCCAGCGTTTGATTGTTATCAGACTAGATTTGGTGAGAATGTAAAGGCACATAGTAATTTAGATATAAACGAAGTTGATAAGAGTACCATACCAAATCATAGCTTATTAGTTGGTGGATTTCCATGCCAGGATTATTCGGTGGCAAGAACCATATCCAATGAATTAGGGATTCAAGGAAAAAAGGGTGTGCTGTGGTGGGATATTGTAGATACTATTTTTAGTAAAAGACCTCCATTTGTATTACTTGAGAATGTGGACCGCTTATTGAAATCACCAGCAAGCGAGCGAGGCCGAGATTTTGCAGTGATGCTAAAAACGTTAGATGAATTCGGGTATATTGTTCACTGGCGTATGATTAATGCCGGGGATTATAGCATGCCTCAAAGAAGAAGAAGAGTCTTTATTTTTGCAGTAGCAAAAGATACTAAACATGGCAGGTGGATTAGTGCGCACGAGGATAAAGAAAAATATTTAATAGAAGATGGTTTTTTTAATGACTTATTCCCAATTAAGAAGCCTGCTAAAGTTGAATATAAAGATTTAGCGTGTTATAAAGATGCTGTGGAGATATCAGAGAAGTTTGACCAAGGTAAGTTTTTAACATCGGGCGTATTTATGGATAACAAAGTTATTAACTTTGATATAGTGCCTGTAGAAGAAGAACTTTATACACTAGGCAAAATCATTAATCAAGCTAATAAATTTCAGGGATTGAATTTGGAAAAGTATATCATTGATGAAGACAAATTAGAAAAATGGGAGTATCTAAAAGGTGGCAAGAAGATTCCAAGAAAAAGGCCTGATGGAACTGACTATTTTTATGCTGAAGGCAACATGAGTTGTCCAGATGTATTAGAGTTGCCGGCGAGGACCATGCTTACGAGTGAATCCACAGCTAATAGGTCATCTCATATTGTTAAGGATACTAAAACAGGTAAGCTAAGGACGATAACAGCAGTTGAAGCTGAGGCAATTCAAATGTTTCCGCACGACTGGACGAATACGGGGATGTCCGAGAGGCAACGGTATTTTATGATGGGGAACGCTTTGGTAACTGGGGTTATATCTAGGCTAGAACCTAAATTAAAGAGGATAATTGAAGAAGAGTAAAATGTGATAAAACTGACTTCCAGGTTGTGGGAGGTCAGTTTTTTTGTTTTGACATATATTTAGGTTTTCCATATATTCTACATGACATATTGTGAATTATCAGAATGGTTTTATGATATAATTGAACTACAGTACAAAATTATAGAAATAAATAAAAACCTAGAATGAGGGGCTGAGCATGGATAAAAAAGAAGCAATTAAGAATAGGGTGATAGGGCATATTTTAGAAATGAAAGAGAATATGTATCAAGACTTTATAGAGTTGACAAATTTAGAAGTTGCAGAGGCTTTAGCAATATATGATGATTATGAAATGGTTTATAGTGCAATGAAAAGTGAAAAACTAGGGGGGCTTGAGTTAGTTGGGGCAATGGGTAATAATGCGGATAAGATGAGATATTATAAAAGAAATAAATATAATTTTAGAAAAATACTAGCTGCAGAAGAAATTTTTAAAAAAACTAAAACAGATAATAAAGATGATTTAGAAGATTTTCAGTCATTTGCGGAGTCGCAAACGGTTAAAAGTGGGAAAGCCAAGGGTGGAACAAGTGGAAAAGCCCGCTCTTATATGATGTATTTAGTTCGATTATTTATTCTTGCCAATGAAAAAAGAAATATAGAGATGAACTCTGTTGAATTTTTTAATGAATTAAGCCTCATTAAAAAACACCCCAATTTTCGAGAGTATAATAGTTCGGAAAAAAGGTTTCCGAGTGGTACAATAAATGCGTATTTGAAATATTGGCTGACAAAAGCATTTGAAGAAGATAATATTTTTGATAACCCAATTATTAGCATGGATGAAAAATCAACCGATGTGATTCAAATTGAGCAAGTTGGGTCGAAAGAAAAACCAAAGAAAATAATAGTAAATAATAAAGAAGTCTATGTCCGAGATTCATCTGTGATTAAATATGCAAAAGAGAAAGCAGCATGGTTGTGTGAGGTGAACCCTACACACGATACTTTTATTAATAAGTATAATGGATTTCCGTATGTAGAAGCTCATCATCTAATCCCTATGGCATTACAAGATAACTTCAATTATTCGCTAGATGTACCATCAAATATAATTTCAGTATGCCCAAATTGCCATAGGATGGTTCATTATGGTATGGATTCGGATAAAGAAAAGATACTCCAGAAGATATATCAACAACGGAATGATCACCTAATTCTTGCGGGTATAAGGATATCATATAAGAAGCTATTGTTATTATATGTGTCTTGATATAATTAAGTTGTTACACATTGGTATAGAAATTCAATATAATAAACTAAAACCTTTGGGAGAATAAAATGCCTAACTTTTGCAAATATAAACTAGAATTTCAATAAAAGGTATTGCACCTTCAACTGGAAAGAAGTATTAAGTAAAACAAGTCATGCAACAAGTTCGGAAATGGATGATTTGATTTTTGAAGTGGTAGAGTTAACAAGGCGGCTAAATGAGCAAGAGACTATAACTAGCTTTGTATCTGCCTGCATAAGATATATACTAGGTATACGAGATGATATAAGTGAAATAGAAATGAAAGAAATAGCAGAGCCAGTTTCAGTGGAGGGTGGTGAACTAGTTATGTCAACAGCGGAGAGATTAATGCGTGAAGGAATGGAAACAGGCATGGAGAAGGAAAGAATAAGGATGGTTAAGAATTTACTAAAAATAGACCTGCCCCTAGAACAAATCATAACTGCTACGGGTTTAACCAAGGGCGAGGTTGAAGCAATAAAGTCGAAAGAATAAAGCTATCAAAGTGTTTGTGACTTAAAACTTTATATAACCTAATCCAATGGATTAGGTTATATAAAGTTTTTTTAGATTGTGTTTATCGATATACAAAACAGTTAAACAAAACTTAAGATTAGCTGATATAATACTAGTACTGGCTTATAATATAGCATCAACCAATACATTGATGGAGAATTGGTCCATAGTAAAAAACATGATAGTTTAGATAATCTCATAGAAGAAGAACTAATATATTTAGAGTTTTCCACTCTGGTTTGTATAGATGATGAGCTTATGGAGGTATAGGAGAAACTATGAAAAATTATATCGTTACAGCAGCAATTATTATCAACAATAATCAAATATTATGTATGCAGCGTGGTGAAGGGAAATATGACTATATAGCCAATAAATTTGAATTTCCTGGTGGTAAAGTAGATGATGGTGAGACTTATGAACAAGGTCTTGCAAGAGAGCTTATGGAAGAGATGGACCTTAAAGTTGACGTAAGACCAGAAGATTATTTTATGACCGTAGACCATCGTTATCCGGACTTTAATATTACTTTAAGAAGTTATATTTGCCATGTGGATAGTCGGGAATTTAATATGAAAGAGCATAAAAGTTTTAAATGGCTGGATATAAAGGATTTGAAGACGGTAGAGTGGCCAGCAGCAGATTACCCCATTGTTGAGAAACTACAAAAAACTATGAGGTAAAGGGGGAATTATAGACTAAGGCCGTGGTAAGCTTGATGAAGGTGTTCCGCATTATATAATCTCTATTGTGGGGATTAGGGAGCTGCGAGGAAGGTTAGGGGGTAGTCTCTTATGATGAAATTAAAACGTCTATCGTCTTTTCATTTGTAAGACTATAATCTTTATAATCGTCTGCATTTGGTTTTAAAAAGTAACCTACTACTAACATTAATGTGAATAGTAATATTCCTGCTAAAATCGTTTTTTTATTGGTCATTTAAAAGTTCCTCCTAGTATTATCATAAGTTGTCTTATTTAATACTACTACTTAAACCCCTTAAATGCAATATTTCTATAAAGCGTCCTGTGAAACTTCTAAGATTCGCTTTAGAAATATAGACGAAGATTAGTGTGATATTAATATATATGATGAAAGTGTTTCACTTCATGATCGGATGCTAATCCCAGAAGGAAAGGTCTTTAAACTTACAATTACCACCCGAAATTATACCGAATATGGCTCGTCATCTTGATATTGGCCTCATAGACAGAGTTATAGATTAGGGTTTGTATATACCTCTTTGGGCTGAATATTTCAGAAGTGGTAGCAGCGTTTTCAAACTGATCGATAACATATTCAATATGGTACATTCTTAGTTTGCTAATGACATTTCTAATAATAGACATAGGCTTATCTTGTTTGCCTATTCGGGTACTTGAGTTTCGATACATCTCACATATATTGTTGAGAATTTCATCAACAAGGCCATCTCCATATCTTTGTTTTAAATCTTCTATATGTACTTGTTCTTCTAGTGTTTTCTGAAACTGATCTGTATTTTGATCTGCAACGAGATCTACCCTTTTATCTAAAACTTCATCACACACAACAGGGGTCTTTTTAGGTGCAGCTTTAGTTTGTTTGGGCTTTGACTTGCCTTTAGAGCCAGAGTCTTCTAGGAGATAAAGATAAATCTCATTGCACCTATTTAACCCAACTTTTTTATAAATAATTAACCCGTTTTCTACAAGCTCTTTCATGACAATGGCAGCTTTGTGGGTGCTTTTAATATTGAGGAGGGCCATAAGCTTGGTGCGAGAGATTTTAATAAACACTTCGTTATTTTCATTGACCCAGTTATTTTGTATGGACAGTGGCAAGAGATCTAAGATTAGCATATAGGCTAGCTTGGAGTCATTTTTTAGTGGCATATATTTAGGATTTTGGAAAAAGTCTTTTGGCATTTTATAGAATTGGATTTGATTTACATCTTCATTTGTCATTAGTTTTTTCATGGGTAAGTCCCCTTTTCATATCTATTATGGTTTGCTTTGCTATATATATAGCGTGAGATGTGAAAATTACCCCCTATGAATCAAAACTTTTATTTTTGAGGGATAAGCTTGGGACTAAAATCAATAAAGGTATGACATAAGGTTTAAAAAGTAAACCACCGGATATTTAAAAAATAAACATGTACTAAGACTAAGGAGTATTAAGACTAATATTATAAAGATAATAAGATCATTCATTCTATCTTTAAGATAAATAAATTATACAAGGAGTGTGTTTTGTGAATACAGATAATGTAAACAACAATGGTCAGATTATATATTTCTCACATGGTGGAGGTCCTCTGCCAATTTTAGATGATCCCTCCCATGATAAAATGATTGAGTTTATGAAAGATCTTCCATACAAAATAAAGAAGCCTGATTCAATTATTGTCATCAGTGCTCATTGGGAGGAAGATATAGTTACAATTCAAAGTGGAAGTGAACCTGATATTATGTACGATTACTATGGATTTCCAGAAGCTTCATACAATATTAAATATCCATGTAAAGGAGATCGTGACTTAGCATTAAAAATAGCTGGACTATTTAAAAACAATGGTATCGTATATCGTTTAGATGATAAAAAAGCTTATGACCATGGTTCTTATATACCGTTGAAGATTATGTATCCAGATGCTGATATTCCTGTTTTGCAGATTTCACTACAGGGCAATCTTGATCCGCTCACACATCTTAATATTGGAAAAGCCCTAAGACCTTTACTTGAAGAAAATGTGCTAATTATTGGCTCCGGGTTTTCATTTCATAATATGAGAGCATTTGACTTTGATGGAAACAATATAGAAGATACAGTAAATAATGAGTTTCAAGACAAACTTATTGAAATTTGCTGCGATGAAAAAGATGAAGAAAAAAGGATGGAGTCTTTTATCAATTGGGGAGACATTCCAGGTGCAAGATACTGTCATCCTAGGGAAGAACATTTGTTGCCTTTATTAGTATGTGCTGGACTGTCCCAAGATGTTGGGACTAAAGTATTTGACGACTACATTTTGGGAAAAAGAGCCACGGCATTTTTATGGGCATAGCCTTAAGCCTTGCTTGAGCAACAACGAAAAAACGGCATAGCCGTAATTACACAGCTATGCCGAATTCTTCAGGAACTATAAATCCCTGTCTGACCGCCCCTAAAGTTGGACTTGGTATACGATATGGTCACCCGCTTAGTGGGGGCTTTCTTCGACTCCTTGTGTTGTGGAAGTGAAAGAATTTTAATAAATACAGTTTCTATTAATAACAATAGCAAGCAATAATTAATATTATTTGCTATTGTTAGGTATTCAAATAAAATGATAAATAAATAGTCTAATTTTTGATTAATTAGATTGTCTGCTTTGGAGGTATCATATCAAGGACCATCTAAACTGTCGTTCCAGCATACATACCTGTTCTAATGGCGCCACCGACATTGTCTATCTTTGAGCAATCACCGATAACCGTTGTTTTATTATGGAACTTTGCACTGATTTTTAGTGCTAAATCATTGTTTTTAATCATACCAAAGGCTGCAACAATCGTATCACCTTTGATTAGTACTTCTGTTCCATCTTTCGTTTGCGCTTTAATACCATCTTCTAAAATTTCCAGCACTTTGTGACCGGTGTGAATAGCTACCCCGTTATTAAGGAGCATAGGGACGAGTGAAGCCTTATTGATAAAATGGTCATTACTAGCCACTTCATCTAGCATTTCAATGATCACAACCTTTTTTCCCTTCATAGCGGTTTCAAGGGCACTATCACAAGCAGATAACCCCCCACCACAATAAATGATTGTATCTCCCTCTAACTTAGATTCGTCTAGGTGAGCGGATATAATATCCACTGTATTTTGAATCCCTTTAATATTTGGCACAGTTGGAACGGCGCCGGTTGCTACGATAATCTTATCTGCTTGGGCTAACGCCGGAGCATCTGCTGCAATTTTTGTATTAAGGTGAACGGTTACACCGTACATTTCCAGTTGATGTTTGTGCCAAACAACTAGCTCACGTAATTGGCTTTTAAAGGGTGGTGTTGCAGCACTTTGTAATTGACCGCCTAAATCATCACCTGCCTCATATAAATCAACGTTATGACCTCTCATGGCTGCAACTCTTGCAGCTTCCATACCACCTGGCCCACCGCCGATAACAACAATATGTTTAGGAGAACTTGTTTTTTCTATTTTGAATCGATCTTCAAATCCGGCGAATGGATTTACGGAGCAGCTAATTTTGGTTAAGCGGGTAAGGATTCTTCCGATACAATCAGCATTACAACGGATACAAGGGCGGACTTCCTCTCGTCTGCCCTCTAGAAGCTTATTGGCCGTATCTGGCTCTGCAATCAAAGGTCTACCCATCATAACAAAGTCAGCATTCCCAGATGCAAGTAATTTAACAGCTGTCTCTGGCGTGTGATTCCCGGCATTCATAATAGGAACGGTTACAGCTTTTCTTGTAGGCGCACAAACATCTTCCAAACAAGCATCTCCTAAGTAAGCAGGAGGGAAAATATAATCCACATTTTCATAACTACCACTGTCAATATCAAAACAATCAACACCAGCATCTTCTAAAATTTTAAGGAGAGGCATGGTTTCTTCTATGGTGCGACCCTCAGCAAAATGATGCTTACAAGCCATTCTAAATAGAATCGGCATATCAGGACCTACTGCCCGGCGGATTGCTTGAACAATCTCAACAGGGAAACGCATACGATTCTCAGCACTTCCGCCGTACTCATCTTCTCTTTTGTTCCAAACTTCTGACATGAATTGATCGACCAAATAACCTGCATGGGCATGGACTTCAATCGCATCAAATCCAGCGTCTTTAAGGATTTTTGCAGAGAATTCAAATTGCGCCATAATGGTTTTTATTTCGTCCAATGTCAGTGCGCGGCAAATTAAGTCTGGATCAAACATAGAAGGAATTGCAGATGCAGAAACAGGTGGTTCACCTAACATATTAGCAAATGCATTCTTTCCCGTTCCGCAGCTTAGCTGGGCACATAACTTTGTCCCGTGACGTTGTACAGATTCACAAAGAGTCGTAAGCTGAGGGATAACATGGGTCCCATCTAAATACCCTTCTAATGATCCTTGTGCTAATTCCTTAGTAAGAAATTGGCATCCCATAATGATCATGCCTGTACCACCTTTTGCACGTTCTTCAAAATAAGTGATTTCACTATCATCAATGCTTCCATCTAAGTGAGCTGAGTTAAGCCCCATTGGTGCCATAACAATCCTGTTCTTAATTTCCATATTACCGATTTTAAATGGTGTAAATAAGGTTTCGTAATTCATTATTGTTCCTCCATTGGGTGATTGACTATTATTTAAGATATTCATCGCAACATAATGATTACTATAGGATGTGTATTAATCTGGATTTTACTCTCATATTCCATATTATTTGTTATCCTCTAAAGATGGATAGCTATGTTCGGTGACAGATGATATTTCCCAATGTATAACAAAGGTTAAAATAAACCTAAGTATTACGATAGAAGCAAGTATGACTAGTTCATCCAAAGTTCTAATAAGAAGGGTTTTTAGGATCTCTGCTCCCATCTTAAATTCCAGCCCTAAGGCTAATGCCTTTGCTAACTCTAACTTTATATTGTTATTAGAAAAATCAAAAAGCGTTAGTGCATATTTACCAAAAGCTTTTACTGCACCCAATGTGATGATAAATACACCCATGGCTTCTATTATATGCAAGGCATTGATACTTATCTATGTCTTGCATATAATAGAAATAGATAAGCATCTGTATGAGAAGTTACCAGGAGGTGGGAACATTGACTAAAGATTACGGCAGATACACTATTTTTATGAAAGCACTTTCTGATGAAACAAGGGTTGAGATATTCGACATGCTTGTGAATGGTGAACTTTGCGCTTGTGATATATTAGAGAAATTTAGTATTACGCAACCCACTCTTTCGTATCATATGAAAATATTATGTGAAAGCGGATTAGTGGATAGCAGGCGTGATGGTGTATGGATGAAATATGCAATTCATAACTATATTCCACAAGAAATTATTACAGCAATTCTTGGTCAAGAAAAATGGTACTCAGTTCTATTAGCTAGCTTTGTTGGAATTCCTATGTATGCGGATATTTTCGGAACACTTCCTATTGCAGAAGCTTTAGTTTTAAAAGGGGTAGATAATGATGATCATTAAAATTTTAGATTCAGGATGTAAAAGCTGTGTTACTTTAGCACAAAATACTGAGTCAGCATTAAAAGAAGTAGGTATAGAAGCGGAAATTGTTAAGATTTTAGGGAAGTAAAGATAAGTAACTGTATCAAATAAAAAAATAGGTTGAGGTGGTAGCAAATCACCTCAACCTATTTTTTTGCACATTGTTTAATTCACTATCAATATTTTCGAAATCATATTGACAACTATCGATATGATGGTTATACTATATTTACGATATCGAGAACATTCGATGTCATTGATGCATATAGATATGAAGGAGGTTATAGTGTGAAAAAAGATCTTATGTACTTTAAAAAAGGCCGCACCTAATAAAAGGCAAGTTAAATCATCATTTTTTTACCTCTTCTTTTATAAATACGTTCATATTTGGTCTTGTAGTAAGAAGATTTGTTGGATTTTACGGCTGCATGAGCACATTGCACCAATGCAGGTTTTAGGTAGACTCCGGCACGTGTAATCCGAACAGATTTCTTCTTACCAGCAGATTCATTGTTGCCTGGCGTTAAGCCCGCCCAGCAACATAAGCGTTTGGAAGAGTTAAATTGAGACATATCAGTGCCAATCTCAGAAATAATGGTAATTGCTGAGTTACGTCCCACGCCAGGAATTGTACTGAGCAATGAAATAGCACTCTCGTAAGGTGCCACTATTAGGTCGAGTTTTTTATCGAGTTCAGCAATCGAAGCTTCAACAAATTCAAGATGAGACCTGACCATAATCATACGATCTTTTTGTTCACGCGTCATTTGATATCCTTCAATGGATTCAATAACAGTATCAGCTTTCTTTTTGAGAGATTTTTGAAGAAAAGATGCACATTTTTCAGAATCGAATTCATCAGAAGTAATTAAATAGTCCGTGATGGATGAGGCAGATTTACCAAACATGTCGGAAACGACAGCATCAAGGGCAATGTTACAAACAGTAAATGCATTCTGAAAACGGTTCTTTTCGCTAGACCTACAAGAAACAAGTTTAGAGCGATAGCG
>DUUM01000108.1 GCA_012841565.1 Candidatus Epulonipiscium sp.
CAATTCCCTAAAATCCTTCTTCCTTGTTTTTAACTGTGGTAACTACATTCCTAACACTTTTTTTGATGGAAAGACTTTATTTAATTATTTTTTGGTGGTGGAAGGACTTTATTTTGTTCTGACAAATGATTATAATAAACCTCCCACTTTCGTCTCCGGAAAATAATGCAACAAAATTTCCTTATAATTTTGGCCTCTTTCGATCATTCCTCTGACCCCATCTTGGCTCATTCCTACCCCATGTCCAAATCCACCACCATATAAAGTGACTGATTGGAGTTTTTCATCCTTACCGTATTTGGCATCCATAGCAAAAAATGCGCTAGGCAGCATTTCGTAGTTTTTAAGTTCTGTAGCATCTTGGCGTTTTATGATAATGGGGTCTTGGCCTTCTATTCTTTGCATTGGAGAAAGAAGTGTGCGTACATTATATTCCGTTAAAACTTTTATGGTGTCTTGGCTACCATAAAAAATAATCTCCATTATGTTGCCGCCTTCGCCTCTTTTATTAATTTGAATTTTTTCCACTTGCCCAATATCATCAATATCTGTGGCCCTAAAGACCCGGTCTTTACCTAAAGTTTTTATTAAAGCTGGATTGACGCTATACCTTTTTTTAATCCCTGCATTGACACTTTTGCTAATCTCGTCTGCACTCATTGTCACTTGCCACCTAAACCAAGGAGACCTATTATCAAAAGAATCAATATTGGCACTTGTCGTGGTAAAAAATTCATAGGCACTTTTTTCATCTTTCATATCTGACACGACCAGCTTCCCATTATACTGAGGTTTAGAAACCACATAAACAGGGGTATTTGCCGGAAATGTGCCATCTGAGTTTGCCCATACTTCGCCGTAATTTGCCGTATAACCAGCAGATGTTGAAAAACAATTTGAACTAATGACTTGGCCATTATACTGAAGCACTTGATTTTTGGTTTCATAGGCAGCCTCTAAGGATATTTCATCTGCGGGAATATTATTATAAACTTGGCTATTAGTTGAATCATCTAGGTTAGCCCCGTACGCTCCAAACTTATTATTCAACACATGAACATAAGCATAACTCCTAGCAACTATTGCTTGAACCTTACAGGCCTCTATACCATAGCTAGTTGGCATTTCACTTGGAATAACCGTTGCTACATAATCTTCTATTGTTACCTCATTAATCAAGGTGTACCCTCCACCATCTTCCTTGCAGATTTCAAGTGTTCCTGGATATAAAGGCTCTGTGTCACGCCTTTTAATTGTTTCTACTTGCAAGAGTGCCTGGTTGTGTTCATTCTTGCTGGCCTTAGCTGTGCTTAGTGCCCCTTTGCTAAGTTCAGCTTTGCTTAATGACGTAATTTTAATTCTAGGCTTTTCTTTTGTCATTTTTTTTGACCACTGATTGATGTCCATAACTTCTCCTACTTCATAAGTCTTTTTTTCGCCATAAAAATCTACCACAAAGGGTTGAGTACTTTTAATTTTCACTTCTTTATGTATTTTATCTTCAAAATCTGTGGTTGTTAGCAGAAGGCGTATGGACTTCATGCTAGGTTTTTTCTTAATGGTTATTGTATTTATTTTTCCGTTATCCATGGCATATTCTATATCAGGTGTGCCTACGATAATACTACTTAACTTGCTCCATGATACGCCTTCTTCAGTGGTATCATAAATCTTGAGGTTTTCAGAAACAGGGATCATCCCATTTTTTTCAGTTTCAATATAGGAATCCCCTACCCGAATCACTCTATCTTTATATTCCTCTTTTTTTATATCAACACCTATTATTTCCCCATTTTTAAAGTGCAGGTCAACTAAAGTATCAATATAAGTTGCATCTAATAAATCTGTGTCATAGGTTTTGCTAATCCCACCTATTAGGATTTCTACTTGGCCTTTTTCTACCTTGGTAATATAGGCGCTTTCAAGGGACGGACTGTTATTGATAACGTCTACAACCCCTAGGATTTCATTGTTTTTAACAATGACTTTTATTTGTTGATCTATATAGGCATCCATAGAGAGTCCTTCAAAGCCGTATTCCCCTTGATCTGTTGCAGCTTTCCAGGGACCTAAGTTTTCATCCGTTCCTGGCGTTGCCAACACAATAAGGCTTTTTTCCTGAATCTCATAAAGGCGCTTCCCTGGATTTTCTGGGTTTTCTGTATTTAGCTTATTAATTAATTTTGAATATATCTCAATAAATCTTTGCATGGATATTGGTTGATTGGTGACATCTTCTTTAGCCTTAACTTTAATACTATACTTGTTTTCTGAGAGACTACTTAGAATGCCAACAACTTGTTTGTAGGTAAGAAGCTCCCCTGGGTAAAACTTATTATCGATTCCTTCCATATAACCAAGTTCTACAACAGCATTAATATATTTATCATACCAAAATGATGGGAGTGTGTCCTCTAGCACAATATTTCTTCCTAGCTGATTAATTTCATCTCTGCTATAAAAGGTATAGGCGATTAGTTTGGCTGCGTTAGCTCTTGAGATTGCTGTGGAAATCCCCTGACTTTTTTCCCCTTCTTCAACCTCTTCTACAGCCCCTACTTCACTAGGCCTAGCCATAGCTTCCCAACTATCAGGCATCCAATTATCTTTTGAAATTGCTGCAACACCCACTATCATAACAAGTAAGACAATCACCCACACACTACTACCCGTCTTCTCATTCTGATTATGATTTCGACTTGATCTTCTTTGCATTTTCGGCCTCCTTATCACCTTTTTATCACTATACAACTCAGTAGCTTGTACTATATATATATGTTTTAAGTGAAGGCTTAGAACTCAAAAAATGTTTAGAGATCAAAAAATCCTAAAAAAGGCAATATAAAAACCGCTAGTATAAACTAGCGGTTAATATTCAGTTATACCCCGAAATGCCGGTTCTTGCATTTTGACGCCCTAGCTCAAGCCAGGGGGGTGCCTGCAAAAATATCGTTGCCTTCCACTGCCCAAAGGGAATTATCTTGTGGCCTGGCATTAATGCTTTTATTATTAAGGCTCCCAGATCGTAGTTGTAGGTTCAAAATAACAAGAATGTCGTACACCCCAGGAATGCATATCTGTTTGTATTTAGTTTGTGCCTTTATTATAACATATCTATATTTTTTTGCAAGTGTCTAGCAAAAACTGCCAATCAAGCTCTTTCTATCTCGTAATTTTGTGATTTCAATTGGCCCATAACTGACAATGACCTTACTATAGTATATGCTTTATCGTTACATATATTCATACTGAGTGTTCAGTGTGATATTTTTTATATATTAAACTGAGATGTTTGCTCGTTTAAGCTTTCTGCAATTTTTGCCAATTCCTCACTTGAGTGGGCAATTTCTTCGGTAGAAGCCGTCTGCTCTTCTACTGACGCTGCTGCTTCTTGTGTACCTGCTGCATTTTGCTGAGAAATAGCGGAAAGCTGCTCAATAATACTAATAATATCTTCTTTTTTATTTGCCATTTCATCACTTGAGCTACTCACCTTATTAATAACGTCCCTCATTTCCTCTATGGCCTCGGCAATTCCATCAAATTTATTATTGGTCATTTCAACACTTTCTGATTGTGAAACAACTACTTTAGCCACTTCTTCCATGGTTGTAACTCCACTTAAAGTCTTATCTGTTAGATCCTTGATGATCGTTGTAATTTCACCTGTAAACTGAGTTGACTGCTCTGCAAGTTTCCGTATTTCATCTGCTACAACTGCAAATCCTCGCCCAGCATCTCCTGCTCTTGCGGCCTCTATGGCTGCATTTAAAGCAAGTAAATTGGTCTGATCGGCTATGTTTTGAATCATTTCACTTGCTGCAACAATTTGACTTGCACTCTCATTTGTATCTATAATAATGTTTTGAACTTCTTGGGACGATCGACTATTCATACTTGTTTTTTCTACAAGTTCTTGTAATATTTTTAGCCCTTCATTCTTAAGATTATTTACTTTTTCAGTGGTGGCATTTAAGTTTTCAATATATATTTTATTTTGGGTTACTAAATCTCCAAGAACAGAAATAGCAATCACGCCTTGCTCTGTTTCCTTTGCTTGATTTGATGCGCCGTGGGCAATATCTTCAATAACCTTAGCAACTTCATCCGCAGCTAGGGCAGATTGTTGACTGGTGGCCGTCAGTTCCTCAGATGATGCTGCTAGTTGCTCAGATGCGCCTACAACATTTCTAAGAACATTTCTTATAGCCGTTTGCATGGTGCTAACTGCTTGGGATATTTGTCCTAATTCATCTTTTTTGCTTATTAAGTCTTCTGGCACATCGATTGTAAAGTCACCTGACGCCATAAAGCCCATTTGTTCTTTTAATTTATTGATTATTTTTATAGCATAGTTTGAAGCCCTAAATAAAACGAATCCCAGCAGTATAAAGGCTAATAGCCCCGAAACAACAATGATAAACCCATTTGTTTTAATAGCATTTTTTATCCTACTCATAGAATAACCTATGCTTAGAGCCCCTATCTTTTCACCGTTTATAATAACAGGATGCGTAATATCAAAAACTGTTTCATCTGTTGCCTCATAATATCTTTGCCTCGTATGGACCTGTTCTTCATTTACCGCTGATTTACTAGCTGCATCGGTAAAAATTATCCCTATTCTTTCTTTATTGCTATGGGCAATAGATTCGAAATCTGTGTTAATTAACATGGCATAGATAATCTCATCACTTTTAGTTATTTCTTCTAATAGGGCTTGGTACTCAAATACCTCTGTCAGTTCTTGAACCGTATCTGCTGCAATTCCTATTTGAATAATTCCGTCGTTACCATCTTTTATATATCCATATTTGAAAACCTTATCTGAGTTAGTATCTTTTCTAATTTCTTCAATAAGGTCTTGCTCACTAGATTTTATTAAAGTGTTTACGGAATGAGCTGGTGGTACGACCTCCCCAACATATTCTGCAACTGTTGAGTATAAAATTTCACCCGTCATATCAAAATAATTCATTTCGTCAATATTAGATTCCCTTGCTAAATCGTTTAAGAATCCATTATTTAATTTTTCTTTATTTAACTTTATAGTTTTTGCGCCTGTTTTTATTTTGTCCTCAAGCATAAGATTAACCACGTCTAAAGATTTTGTATTGTATGCCATCATATCTATAAACTGCTTTGATGTTTGAATTCCGTTGGCTTCCATTTCGGCGAGTAAGCTTGCCCTTGTAAAATAAGTTGAAATAGCTGTCATAGCTGATACCCCTATTAATACTACTATTAACGGGATCACAATTAGCCGCGTCTTAATTGTTGCAATTTTAATCTTAGTGGTTTTAACTTCTTTAGTTCCCTTAGCTTTACTCATATTATTCCCTCCCTGGATAATGCCACTATTATGTGTTCTTTATGTTATTTTGTAACTTCTTGTGCTTTTTTAGCATAATAACAATTTTATTGTCATTATTTGCTCTCTTCTATAGTAACCGCTTGTGTTATGGTAGTCAAGCAAGGGACAGTCCCCACTTCATTGCAGTGAAGTAGGGACTGTCCCTGTATATTTTGCTCTCAATATGCCTATACTCTAAAAAACATATAAAGGAGTCGATATTATGGCAAGAAAACTTAGAGAGTGGCAGCCAAACACCAGTTATCATGTAACTGCCCGGGGAAATCGGAAAAACAATATTTTTAAAAATAAACAGGATTTCTGTGAGTATTTGAAACTACTCGCTGAAACTTTAAATCATTTTAAGGTAGAAACACCTTATGAGCTACTATCTTATTGTCTGATGGATAACCATGTTCATCTTCTTATATACACTAGCAGTATGCCTCTGGGTCCTTTTATAAAAAAACTCCATGGGAAGTACGCCATTTATTTTAACAAACAATATGATTACAACGGTCATTTATTCCAAGATCGCTTTTATTCTACTCCTGCTAAAACCATCGCACAGCTTTTGGCAATCAGTAGCTATATTCATCTCAATCCAGTAACCGCAAATATGGTAACTAAGCCCGAAGATTACCCTTACTCAAATTACCGGTTTTTAATTGGATCAGAAAAGTGTGGCTTCGTTAATAGTGAAAAAATCTTAGCCCCTTTTGGAAACGAACATCCTTATAAGACCTATAAAGATTTTGTAGAAAGCATGATAGGGACAGTCCCCGCTTCACTTGAGTGAAGTAGGGACTGTCCCTCACAACTCCATTTCTTCAAGTATATTTAAATATTTTAGTTGAATTTTTTGCTTTTCTGCACTTTGCTCGAAATCTTCACATTCTCTATTGATTTGATCTAGTGTTTCTTGATCTAAATTATTTGTTGCATACTTATAGACAACTGCATCTTCCTTATCGATATGCCTATCTAATAGGTGACAATAGGAAATTGCATTGGCAATTAGATCTAGTTTAGATTCTTCGTCTCCTTCAATAACTCTGTTGACGGCTGCTTCTAGTTCCTGAATATGCAATCTACCCAAATCATGTTCGACCAGCATGCCATGGGTAATTAATTTTTCCCCTATAGGGCCAAGTTTATTTCTCATTTGATTAAAGAGTAGTTTTTCTTCTTTGCCATGATGATGATGATCTACAAACGTTCTTAGAAAATCAATAATGATAAAAAAATCCTGGTACTCTATTTCCTCATTTTTTAGTATTTTATAACAATATCTGCGTATAACCTTTAACATTCTTTTTGCTGCTTTATGCTCTTCTACCATAAGTTCAATACAATCCATTGGATGTCATCCTTCCTGTTTTCAAATCAATATATGTTAGACTCATTGTAACTAAGTCATATTTTGTCCTTAATGACTATTATATATGAATGATAAAAATAAACTATGATTAGAATCACATATTGTTTTCTTTTTACATGCTAATATAAAAAAGTAATGACTCAAACATTTAATCTAAACACTTAAAAAGGAGCTGAATTATAATGAAATTCACAGCACAAGTTGATGCTCGCAAATACGAGCCTAAAGATAAGCACAACGTTATATTTGAAACTTTTCATAATTTAGAAAAAGGGGAAATCATGGAGCTTGTTAATGATCATGATCCTCGCCCACTACATTATCAGATGCTAGCCGAATATACAGGCCAATTCGAGTGGAAATACCTTGAAGAAGGGCCCGAAGTTTGGCGGGTAGCCATAGAGAAGAAATAGCCCCCGGGGACAGTCCCTACTTCACTGTGGTGAAGTAGGGACTGTCCCCATATACCAAATACTCAGTATGAGGCCTTTAAGTATGCTGGTTATGGTTATGGCCCACCATACCCCATTAAGTCCAAGACTTGTGGTGGATAAAATAATGGCTAGGGGAATTCTAATGGCATTAAAGACAATCCCAACGATTGATGGTGGCATTGTCTTTCCTAGGCCATTAAAAGCCCCTGCTGTTGTTATTTCAATACACATAAACAACTGTGAAGCGCCTAATATTTGAAGGTAATCTATGCCATATAATATGGCCTGCTCTTCTTGAATAAAGATAGAAAATATGGGTCTTGCAGCAAAAATAAGAAGAAGGGTTGCAAATATACCAATGACAGACACGATAGATACCCCTGCAAAATACCCCTTGCGTACCCGTTTCATTTTGTTAGCGCCGTAATTTTGTCCTGTAAAAGTACTCATAGCCGTCTCAAATCCACCCGCTGTCATCCAAGAAATGGCCTCTATTTGAGATCCTACCTTTTGAACAGCTATAGGCGTTGTCCCCCATTGGGCTATAATTCTTGCCATGCCCATGGCTATAATGGTAAAAAAACCACTTTGCACAGCCACTGGCAGTCCCAGCTTTATAATCTTTTTTGTATAATTCATATCCAAAGGCTTAAATAGTTTCAGACCTCCAAAAAGATCTTTATGATCCTTCATTTTATATATAAATATAGCCGTAACAATGGCCTGAGAAATAATCGTCGCAATAGCAGCTCCCGCAACTTCCATCCTTGGAATAGGTCCAAATCCTAAAATAAGCACAGGATCTAACACGATATTAACAATTAACCCCACCGAATTAATGAGAAAAGGCGTTTTGCTATCCCCTGAGCCATTAAATATGGCCGAAAATACAGGATTTATAAAATAAAAAATAAGCCCAATAGCAATAATGAGTAAATATGTTCTTGCATCACTTTCTATTTTTAGATCTCCTAGGTTAAAAAACGATACAAGGTTACTTCTAAAAACAATCAATCCTAAGGCGTAAAGTGCAGCAAATAAAACAACGAGTTGGATGCTATGCCTAATATACACCCGTCCTTCATCCATATCACCTTTTCCTATGGCTTGGGCAACACCTACCTCTGCTGATATTTTAGGTATAACAATAAATGCCATGGCAAGCCATGTAAAAAAACCAGCTGTTCCAACAGCCGCAACAGCAGGGGATCCAAGCTTTCCCACCCAAATCATATCAGTCATATTGTATGCCATTTGAACAAACGAAGTCCCCATTATAGGAAGGGCAAGTTTAAATAGTTTTTTATATATATTTCCTTGTGTTAAATCTTTCTCTTGTGTCATGAATAGTCTCCTTAATATCTAGCCTAAGCATCAAAAAAGACCAGCCAAATAACCCACTGATCTTAAAGTTATTAATCCTTTACTTTATATAATTTTGGCCTATCTGTCAAGTGCTAGGGACAGTCCCCACTTCACTGTACTAGAGTAGAAACTGTCCCTAGCACTGCCCAGATCTGCGCAATAAGAAAGCATAGAACAATGCCACAGATGGTAGGCACTAAAAACGACACTATGGTCCACTTTAGATTTTTTGTTTCTTTATAAATGGTAATGAGGGATGTGCCACAAGGGTAGTGCATGAGGGTAACAATCATGGTCGAAAGGGCCGTGAGCCCCGTCCATCCATTCTTAATTAGCAATTCTCCTAAGGCGTTGGCGCTATTTAATTCTAACAGGCTGCCTGATGACATATAGCTCATAATAATAATTGGAATCACGATTTCATTAGCTGGCAGTCCTAATATAAAGGCCATTAATATATACCCATCTAAGCCTATGGCGTGAGCAAATGGTTGCAAAAACGTTGCGCTATGGGTGAGTAAGCTTATGTCTCCTACTTTCAAATTGGCTAATAGCCATATGACTAGGCCTGCCGGGGCAGCCACCATGACCGCCCTGCCTAGGACGTATAAGGTTCTGTCTAGTATTGATCTGACAATAATTCGGCCTACTTGAGGCTTCCTATAGGGGGGCAATTCTAATGTAAATGAAGATGGAATGCCTTTTAAAATGGTTTTCGACAGCAGTTTGGATATCAATAAAGTCATTAAAATACCTAGGACGACGACGCCTATAACAGCTAATGTTGATAAAAAAGATCCATATACTCCGCCAACAGCTCCCCCTATAAAAATAGTCGAAATAGCAATAAGAGTGGGGAATCTTCCATTACAGGGGGTAAAATTATTGGTAATAATAGCAATCAATCTTTCTCTTGGCGAATCAATAATCCTGCACCCTATAACCCCAGCGCAGTTGCACCCAAATCCCATACACATGGTAAGAGCCTGTTTTCCATGGGCAGATGCTTTTTTGAAAAAATGATCAAGGTTAAAAGCCACCCGTGGTAGGTATCCTAAATCTTCTAAAAATGTAAATAGTGGAAAAAATATGGCCATTGGGGGCAGCATAACTGCCACAACCCACGCTAAAGTCCGGTAAACACCTAAAATAAGCGCTTCTGTGGCCCATGTCGGGATTTTTAGATAAACAAATCCCCGAAGCAAAAGCCCTTCTATCCAAAATAAAAAGTTCGCAATAATAGTTGATGGATAGTTAGCCCCTACAATGGTTATCCAAAATATGACTCCTAAAATAGCCAGCATTATTGGAATACCAAAAATTTTAGACGTAAGTACTTGATCAATTGCTCTATCCCTATAATTGTACCGTTTGTTTCCATAAGTGACGACTTTTCTCGTGATCTCCTGAGCTTTTTCTACTATGGTTGGAACAACATGATCATATAAAATATCGCTACTAGCGTACTTATTCATAGGCAAATCACATTCTAACGCTTTATTAATACTATTGATTAATTTTTCATTTCCCTCGATTAACTTAAGCCCTACCCACCTTGGGTTAAGCGCATCACCCACTTCTTTTTTTATGACATGCCCTAAATTTCTAATCCTCTCTTCTGTTTCTTTATTGTATTTTAGCTTAAAGGGCCGATTAATCTTTCTTTTAGTAGCCAGTAAATAAACCTCTTCCATTACCCCTTGTAGTCCCTTATTATTCCTTGCATCTGTTGCTATAACTGGTACACCTAGTAGACTCGAAAGCTCTTTTAAATCGATTTTCATTTTTTTACGTTTAGCCTCATCTATTAAATTCACACATACAACAACATTAGGTGTGATTTCTAGTGTTTGCAAAACTAAATTGAGGTTTCTCTCCAAGCTCGTGGCATCCGTCACAACTACTGTAACATCAGGCTTTTTAAAACACATAAAATCCCTTGCTACTTCCTCTTCCTCAGAGTTGGCCATAAGAGAATAGGTGCCTGGTAAGTCTACAATCACAAAATCCTGCTCTTTATACCTATGCTTGCCTTGGGCAGTCATAACTGTTTTTCCTGGCCAATTGCCTGTGTGCTGTTTAAGACCTGTTAGGCTATTAAATACAGTGCTTTTTCCAACGTTAGGATTTCCTGCTAATGCAATAATAAACTCAGATCTTTCATTAGACATTATAAAACCCCCTATTTGACACATACCCTAAACTTATATTCTAAATCTCGATTCTAATTTTAGACGCCTCGTTTAGTCGAAGTGCAATCACTGTTCCCCGAATATAGTAAGCCACAGGATCCCCAGACGGACTTTTATGAAGAGCCTGAACTTTGGTACCCCTAATAAGGCCTAAGTCCAAAAACCTTCTCTTTACGCTATCCTCTGCAACAAGACCTGTAACCTCCCCTATAAGGCCTATGGGTAATAAATCTAATGTGGTTATAATCTTATCCACCTTTTCCCCTCCAGTAGAATAAAATAAAACATATCTACTATCTTTATGAAAAAATTCCCCCTCCTATGCCAACTAAACCCAAACCCTTAAATATAGGTACAAAAAAGCAGATAGCATAGAATTGCCATCTGCTTACACAAAAAGTCCAACTAGATACCCCGTTACAACTCCGCCAATTGCCACCACCAAAAGGTCTTTTTCTAAAACCGATAAAACCATGGCGACCACAAACCCCGCAGTTGCTGTATAGATATTTCCCGTGGAATATAATATTGTAGGAAAAACCATAGCCCCTAAAACCGCATATGGAACATAGTATAAAAACGATAGAAGCCAACGAGACTTGATTTTTTTCTTAAAAAAAGTTAAGGGTAAGGCCCTTGTTATGTAGGTAACTGTCGCCATTATTAAAACGGCTAGAAATGTTTTATAAGGATTCACATTCTACCTCCTTCACAGGGAATAAAAATGCCCCTAGAGATGCAGCAACCACTGTTGCTATAATCAGCTTCCAGCCACCTGATACAAAATCAAATAAATGGCTCCATGTAAAAACCGAGTTAATGGTAATCCCAATTAAAATAACCATGGCTACTTGTTTTGATTTTTTAGCCACCGGAACAATAATGGCAATAAACATAGCATATAAGGTAATGCCCATGGCATTTTGAACAGCCCTTGGCAATATGGATGAAATAACAGCCCCCATAGCCGTCCCTGCTGTCCACCCAAAAACCGGAGGAATAATAAGGCCACACATATATGCAAATGTTATTTTTCTAGCCTCAATAGACGCAACAGCAAAGATCTCGTCTGTGACACCATACGAAATCAAGGCCCTCTTTATAAAAGACATGGATGGGTCTATTTTTTGAGAAAGGGATAAAGACATGAGCATGTACCTTAAATTAATAATTAAGGTCGGCACCCCAAGCTCTACTAAAGACCCATTTTGCAAAATAATCCCCAAACCCGCAAACTGCCCAGCAGATGTTACGTTACTTAGAGAAATAAATATAGCAAGCCACGGGGACAATCCCCCGTCAACCACCATGAGCCCAAATGTAAAAGACACAGGGATATATCCTAAGCAAATAGGAAGCCCTCTTTTCATCCCATATGTAAAATCATTCTTAAAATTCAACTTCATCACCTTCGCGCTTCTGAAATTTTATATCTTTAGAATTATATCACATTCAGTCTTCTTTGTAAAAAGAGCTGTGGCCTTAGTTATCCTCCCAGGGTAACATCTTGCTTGTCATACCAATCTAAAGCTTCATAAAAATGATCTGATTTAAAATCAGGCCAATAATCATCTAGTACATAAAAATCTGCATATATGGACTGAACTGGCAGAAAGCCACTGAGCCGTCGTCTACCACCCCAACGTATCACCAAGTCTACCCTAGAAACATCACAGGTTTCAATTTGGTTATTAATATTATTGCTTTTAGATGTGGATTGTTTTAACCGATCTAAATCCCACTTCCAACTATAATTGACTAAGAAATTCACTTTTATCCCGCCACCATCAAAATTCTTTCTCTTAGTATATGGCAACAGTTCTTTTGGAAACATAGGAGATTTAGTGTTTCCCACCACTAAAAGAGAAGCCTCTTCTTTAGAGAGCAACTCTACTGCCTGAATGCAAGCATCTGTAAAAGCTTCCCGTTGCTGTGTGGGTCTTTTAGTATTATCAGCTGTAAATCCGTAATACGTTATTTCATTAATACCTACCAGCTGGCATAGCTTAAAAAGAGCTAAGCCAGGATCAATTCCTTCTCCATATCCATTCTCTTTATCCAGGCCCTTGTCCTGAGCCCATCTTCTATTACCATCAGGTATGATCCCTATATGATTCGGTATTCTCATATGCTTCACCTCAATATTGTAAATGATAGGTGGCTAACGCTAGCCTACCTTGTGTATTCACTTTCCTTTTACAGTATTGACATAATTAATATTTTTAATCATGGGTATCCCAATCTAATTTATCGCTTCTATGTCCTCATAACAAGTCGCTTTTTTTAATTTTCTTATATTGCCTTCCTTTGTTATGATATTGACTAAGTTGATTAAATTCATATTTTCATTTTTATTAGCTAAAACAATGATTACTTTTACTTGAGTCTCTTTCTTACTTCCAAATTTGATTGGCTTTTTTAATACTAAAATACTAACTGAATTCTCCATAACTAATGCCGACCCTGCATGAACAAAAGCTATTTCTGGTATAAATACCATATAGTTTCCTATGTTTTCTATTACTTTAATCATCTCATTAACATACTGTTTTTTAATTTTTTTATCTTCTATTAATGGCTTTGCTGCCAATTTTATAGCTTCCCGCCAATCGTTTATTTCGACGTCTATTTGCGAATATTGCCTTGGTAATATCTTGCTGATGTCATTTTTACTTTCATTTTTAACTTTTTTAACAAGAAATTCACAGTTATTGTGATATCTTCGATTAAATGTTTCCGCTCTGATTTTTTCTATGTCATTTAACCCTAAAAGCGGATTAACTTGTATCACTTTATAATCGTCTAAAACTAATGGCATGGCACTTATTAAAAAATCAACCTCATACTTTTTTAAGTTTATTTCTATATCACTTAATCGGCATATATCTAAAACTTTAATTTCAGGAAACATGGCTATATAAGCAGTTTCTGCTTCAGGAAATTTGACCCCTAATAAGTCCTCATACCCTAACAATATTTTTTCAGTTATACTATAGATAAAAGACATTTTATACTTTATTTCTTCAAGCATTGGATTATCAATTATGAGATTATTTTTCAATCTGAAAACAGCTATTTTCAAATGAAGTGATATCTGTTCTTTAAAATCTATATCATCCGTTAATTTAATATTAATAGCATCACACATATCCCCAATAATATGAGTTATTAAGTCATCAACTTCTGAATCCTCAGTTATAAAATTACCTAATGTACTTTTAGCCCCACTAAATAACTTTAAAAAATAACATATTTCACTTTCCATCATCTCATACTTTAAAGTCTTGATACCATCTTCTAATATACTATAATATTTATTCAACTTTTGTTCCTGAATATAATCACTACTATATTCAACACTATTGCCAACACTTATTCTGCAAAACGAAAAATTAATCATAACCTCCAGCTCATCTAAAGCTTCTTCAGAATACTTAATATTAGCTAAATCCTCTATAAGTGTTATAAACTTTTTAATTTGATTCGTATCTCCTTGAAGACATTCAACGATATATTTGTTTATATCTAACTGAATATGCTTAGTAGCTTTTTTATATAGCTGCAGTAAGTAACTTCTGATTTCATCTTCATTACCATCTAAATATATCCCATAATAGGACTTCTTGCTAATTTTAAGATGATATTTTTCTAGCAATACCTCAATTCATCAAATCCTATAATAGATATATCTTCTGGAATAGAATATCCTTTTTCTATTAGGGCTTTCATGACCCCAAGGGCAATCATGTCGTTGTCTGCAAAAAAAGCTGTGGGGAGCTTTGGCTTCTGGTCTAAATAAGAAATCATATCCCTATAAGCCCCATTCATAGTCGTACTTAAGGTCACAATATATTGCTTGTTAATGCTTATTTTATGTTTACTAAGGGCTCTTTTATACCCATATGCCCTTGCAGTAAAAGCCTTAATACGGAATTCTCCTCTTAAGTAGCCAATGTCTCTATGGCCTTTTTGAATTAAATATTCAACTGCATTCTTTACAGAATCCGCATTATTAATAAGGACACCATTAAAATCCATGGTGGAGGACCAGCTATCGAGTATCACTAAAGGGCATTTTGCATGTTTGAACCGTTCAAAATCTTCATCAAAAGCTTCTGTTCCTAGCATAATAACCGCCGTTGTTCGATCACTTAGAATTTCATCTATACGTTGCTCAAAGGAATCGCTGCTCTTATCTAAATTACAAAGTGTCATCTCATAACCGGACTCCCTACATTCTGTTTCGACACCTTCAAGAAGATTGGTGAAAAACGGGGAATTATCTATAATAAGACCATTTGTTTTGTAAATAACCAACTTTATTCGTGATATTTTCCGCTCATTTATGTATCCCATCTCATTGGCAATTTCAAGTATTTTTCTTGCCGTGTCTTTATTAATACCTTTTTTATAATTTAAAGCATTAGAAACTGTTGCTGGAGAAAATCCACTAACCTCACTAATTTGCCTAATACTAACTTTCATACCTGTCACCTCCTTATGAATTAAGTATAAACTATTTATATAAACGTTTATATGAAACATTTAAACTGTATATTGCGTTATAATGAAACCAGGGACTGTCCCTGGTTTTTCAAGCCCCATCATACAACATCAAAAAGAAAACAAAAAAAGCCTCAGCAAACTCAGTTGCTAGAGGCTTCAAATACAGGTATGAGTAAAAATATAGTCCTATCCTATGATACTAAGTATCTTTCTCAAACGCTAATCTTTTTATTAATTTTTTGAACGAATCTGCGTCATGTATCTCATATCGTCCTGGCTTAATCTTTAAGTTATTGTCTTCCATGTATTCTTTTAGTTCGTTAAATTTATCCTGGTTAACAATAACCTGTTTAATAGAATGATCATCTATCGTATTGAAATTGACCCTTTCATCACTTTCTACAACAACAATTCTATGTTTGTTGATCATCATATCCTCAGAACCTCCAAAGCGATATATAATATAAAATCCACATAGTATTAATGCTACTACTGCTATAATTGAGACTAAACGAAATGATTTTTTTAAATTAACATCCATACAGCATTATATATCTCTGGGTTGCCTACTAGCGCTCTTACTTCTTCAACATCATCCCCTAATAAGTAGGGTACCGTCGGCGCTTTGTATGGAAC
Organism: Candidatus Epulonipiscium sp.; assembly: GCA_012841565.1. The sequence continues at coordinate 15,868 of DUUM01000108.1, forward strand.
AAATTGATCATATGCCGAGTATCTTATCTCCTCTGCAAAAATAGGCTAACAAAATGATCCAAGCAGGGCTATCAGACTTAATAGTGCTATAAAAACCTTTTGTTCTATTCCTTTGTAACTCATTATAAATTCCTCCTTAGTCCTACTCTCGTGAAATTTTGAAAACATTCTAGATAAGTACTAGCTTATCATATCATGGCTCTGTTATCTATATACTAGGAACGTAAATAAGATTGAAAAACACCGAAAAGGGGTACTTATGATGACTCAAGTAATGACAAAGGATTATGTGAATCAAATACAGTTTTACCAAATGCCAAGGTTATGAAGGAATTGGTCGTAAGGAACCTGATTCCCAACCACTCCTATCTTACTCCTATTTTAAATCTATCATAGCAGGGTTCTTTTCTGGTATTGATAATATAAGGTCCCCAGTCAGTTATATACATTTTTTGTTTTTCTATCCCCTTCTCAATTTCCGGCCTTATTAGTACCCCTGTTTCAAAAACCTTATGGATAAATGCTTGGACTTGTTGGTCGCTATATTCGGGTGCAAAAACACTATAAAGTTCCTTCATAACAAGTTCTATGTTTGCATTCTCCGCAATGGCTAGTTCTATACGATTACTTCCATTTTCCTTATAATAAGTAAGCATCATTCCAAAAGGATGTCGTATTTCTGAAATAAAATTTTTGCCAAAGGCAGGGTTTGATGTATAACGAATAGTTCCCTTATAAAGAGGTACTGTAAAAGGACCCATTTTTAACTTTTCTCCTGTTTTTGTTAGAGAATCTGCAGATAAATCTAATGGCAGTGGCATTGTATAATTAGTTATCAACCTTGTGCCATCTGGATTATATGGTTTCATTTGCAAACTATCTCTCCAATCCCAAAAATCATATCCTAGCTCAATTATATTATGGCCTAAAAAAATGCGATTTTTTTCTTCTTGGTCCCAGGCCTCTTGACCATGGTCTTCAATATACTGTAGTCTCTCTGCATTACGCTGCCTGAACATAAACTCTTGAGTTGTAATACTAATGTGTTTTCCATCAGACGTAAAGTTATAGATGTCTTTTTTTATCCTTGCTAAAAGATGCATGGCCACATAGAAATCATCACCAATTCGCTGTACAGGTGGATCTAATAGTCTCTCTAATCCCGCATATTTATAGGTGACTTTTCCTGGCTGAAATTCTGCATATTCAAATCTCCCCCGCCTTACTTCTAGCGTATCTGTGGTTTCATCGTAAGACAATAAGCAGGGTATGTAACGGGCATAATCATGTACGTTAACTAAATTATCTAGTGAATGCTTAATATATCTGACCTGACACAACTCTCCATTAACCTTAATATATCCAAGCTTCGTCCCCTCTACTGGGACAATTGGTTGAACAACCTTTTTTTCTTTTTCTTTAGGTGCTGGCGGGATAATAATCTCATACCCTAGTTGTTCTTTAATCAACTTTAGTGGCACATATATCTTCTCATCCCTAAGTATTGGTATATGTTGCGTTGAAAATCCGGCATTGTACTTTTCCATATACTTTAGGTTTCCATTTTTATAAAAATGAATATTTAAGCCGATATTATTGTATATTATATATTCACATTCCTCACCTTCATAATATCCCCACCCTACAAAAAACTCTTCGCTTATTCGCGGTAAATCTTGCACCGCAATATATGTATCACTCCCTTGCGTAAAAGTATCAAATGGAATATACTCTCCAACCTCACCATTCACTATTGCAAGATCCGTCCTATCACTTATTTCTTGCATAAAACTATACTCATATCCAATTATTGCTGGTTCTGCAAAAACAGTGGTTCCAAACAATGGAATGCTAATAATTCCTGCTAATAATACATAGATATATTTTTTCATTTTGGTCTCCCCCCATGTGTTCACATTATTTTACACCTTAAACATAACTAATAATAATTTCTGGCATGTAAGCTGTCAGAATAATCTGGGGTCAGTCCCCCAGATCAATGGTCCAAAAAGTCCTAACTCCCCTATCGTCACTGTACCAAGCTACCTGATGATCTACTACTATAGGTTGGACCCTGGATAACTGTGCATTTTTCAATGTTTGTATATCACCTGTTGGATTTCCAGAGCTGTCAATATAAACATACTTTACATCTGTTTTATAGCCCATATCATTAAATTCTTGCCATATTACCATTAGCTTATTTTCATTTATTTTAACCAGTTTTGGAACAGAGCCACTTTCCTCTTTCCCTATATATTGGTAAAGCTTAATATGTTTAACAGCCATATTATTAAGACTGTCCTTAGGAACAGTAGCAATCATAATATCCCTTTGTTCCTCACCCAATCCTACCATCTCAAAAGAAGTGTACTCACTTACAAGAGAGTGATCTATGGTATTCATCGCAATCAGGTAGTTCGTTTGCGATGCTTCAAGTCCCCCAACGCTAACCCCTGTAGAGTTAGCGCCTATAGCACCTGGAATCTCGAATAACGCCACGCTCTCATATTTATCCCCATCCCCCTTATTAAGGACAATTGCCCGTGGAAAACCATCTCCTTGATCTAGCAAAACATGTTCTCCATCATCACTGAGTACATATTGATCTAAGGAGTGACTAACGTGATTACGCTGAAATTTTCCTATCTGATTGATCACTTTCATAGCAGATGTATCTACAATCAGCGTCAGCTGTGATTGGTGATTGAGACCATCCTCAGTCCTATACCTTTGACGTGATGTATGAAATACCAATTTATCTCCATACTCAACCATTTCCCCACTACCACAGTTAAAAGGAATGGTGGTTATACTTTCCCCCCCTTCGACTGAAACACTATCTATCCTATTAAAATTGCTATCATAACGTACAATTCTAATCACTTCTTTATTGTCATCTTCTCCTGTATTATGCTGGCCAAAGGCAATATAATTATATTCCTTCCCCTTATAAAAAGCACCAAACTCAGGCAGCTCATAAGCTATGGTCTGGCTACTCATTAACTGATAATCTTTATATCTGTTAATCTTAATCTCCCCATCCGCCTCCAAACTGGTGATAATTCCATCCTCTTCCTCTAGTATGTGAGAAGTCATAGGACTATTCCAACGGGTAAAACCACTATATAAAGTACTACTGTTGTTACTATCTATATTCACCCTATTCGCATGATCTGGTAACTTAGAAAAAAGCAATATCTGCTGGGTATCAGTGTTCCACATTAATTCAAAGCCAGCTAACTCCTCTAAATCCCTGAGCTTAAAATAATTCTCCCCATCAATATTGAAAATGCCAAGCTTACACTCCTTACCATCTAGCAAAATCGTAGTATTTTTCATCACCCCAAAATACCGCTTATCCTTAATATATCCAACAGAGCCATCCTCACTCCCTGCATAAGGCTTGCCTATTATAATTTCTATCAAACCTTTCTTATTATTCCAAGTAACATCAAACTGGCTAGGCGTTCCCGACAAGCTCTTTGCAAAATCTCTTAAGCTAAAATAGTTATTATTGGCTACATTAAATCCCCTACTAAAAATCAACTTACCATCATAGTGCATCAATTGTTGGTTAGCTATTGCCGATACCTTTTCATTGGCAAAAACAGGCCCACCAAATGAATACATACTAAGTATCATTGTTAATAATATAAAAATTTTTCTTCTCATTGTTTGTCCTCCATTAAATTATATTTTTAAGAGTGCTATTATTATACCATAGTCTTATATATATTAATTTACATCCATGCTAGATCTTCTTCTGCAGCGTCTTTAATTAACCTACTGAAATCCTTACAAAAGTCAGAAGAATTTGCTTTAGTCTATATCACCCATGATGTTTACCTAGCTAGAAAGGTCTGTGACCGATTTGTTAAAATGGGCCAGGCCCATTAATTTAGGAGAAAAATATGAAAAAAACAAAAACAGAAGTTTTTATTGTATCTTTTTCATAGATCTTTCTTCCTTCTTGCAAAGCTTTCATTTGCAATGTTATGGGGGCTTTTCTAAGATTAATTAAATCAACATCTTCTATTTGTAGGATCTGAGTTATTTCTCCTGCATAGTACATTTCATCAAGGACTGATATACCCTTGTCAAATAATATCGCAAAATCAATATCACTATTTTCTCTTTGATAGGCAGTTCCATAAGAGCCTACAATCCAAACAGCAATTATGTTTTCATCTTGTAAAAAATATCCCTTTAACTTTGGAATTAAATGTTCTATATTGATCATTAGCTCACATCCTGGTCTTTTAGAGTATCTATTGTACTTATAGTATACCACTTTTGATATGGTATTAAAGGGGTATTGCTATACAATTGCACCAATGCAGGTTTTAGGTAGACTCCGGCACGTGTAATCCG
>DUUM01000011.1 GCA_012841565.1 Candidatus Epulonipiscium sp.
AATCTTGACGTTCTTAATCAGGTACGTTATGCTTTTTGTATAGTAAAAAGCAATCTGGTGATATGTCAAGAATAGATTTAGAAGGAAAAGAAACAAAAGGATTAAAGAAGGGCACCACAAATAAAACCTAGTGTTTTAGGAAAAAACAGGCTAAAGATTAAAGAATATTTTATTGTATCTCTCCGACTTTACCGCTGGAGTAGATTTGATTTTTAGTCAGCAAGCCAAAAATCAGACGAACTAATTTCCGAGATGTAAGTGCGAGTGCTCTTTTGTGTTGGTGGGTAGTTACCTCACCGAACTTTTTCTTATAGAATTCCCTGTACTCTGGGATATTGTTTTTAACACTATTAGCAGCCTCAATTAAATAATATCTAAGATATTTATTACCAGTCTTAGTCATTCTAGTATCATCAGCAGAATAATTACCAGACTGCTTGACTCTCCAAGTAAGCCCAGCATACTTAGCTAAGGCATCATGGGAGTCGAAAGAAGTAATGGTTCCTATTTCCGCTAGGATACCGCTAGCAAAGACAGGACCAATACCAGGGATAGAAGTAAGAGACTGATATTCCGTAGTGTTAATCCCTTTAATGGCCTTTATAATGGCTTTATCAATAGTCTTGATTTCATCCTCAAAGGCTTTAATAACATTAAAAGATGAAGCAATAGAGGTATTCAAAGGCTCATACAAAACCTTGTCCAAGCGATAGGAATCCTTAGCAGCCTTTTTTAATAACTGAGCGGTTTCATAGGGATCACTAAAACGATTTTTACCCTTAGCAGATACAAATGCTACAAGATCCTCAATAGATGAATAGGTAATATCATCCAAAGAAAGGAACTCAGTTAAAACGGCAGCAGAAGTAGCACCATAAGTATTAGAAAAAGGTTGTTTATCCTTATCTAATACAGCTAACTCACTAAATTTCAAATAAATATTAGAAACCATATAAGCCTTCTCCCTAGTGATAGATCCAACTAGATGAAGTCTGTGCCTAGAAAGTCTTTGTAAAGAAAGAAACTGAGCTCCCCTCCAGGGCTCCGATGTTATTCTGCCACATCGAGCAAAGTCAGCAATAACAAAAGCATCCAGAGGATCAGTTTTATCCATATCCACAAAAGACTTTCTGTAGTTAGCAACAGACTTAGGATTAAGACAATATACCAGAGGCTTAAAAAATAGAAGTTCTTCATTGGAAGACAAGAAATTAGCAATATGGGTGCTGTAAAAAGAAGTTGATTCCAAGGCGATAACAACATATTTTAGGCTATTAGAATTTAAACAGTTTACGATGCTTCTTAAAATAGCTTCAGCACCAGGCTGGTTATTCAGAGCCCTTAGGCTAAGAAGTTTATTACCTTGAAAATCCAAAGCACATAAAACATTGGTTTTGGAACTTACATCAATACCAACGAATAAAGTAGACATAAAACTTTTCACAAAATCACCACCTTTCATAGGTAGATAATGTTGAACAATTATTAAAGGAGATATCCCAATCTTAGAAGCTGACTGCAACCTCGCATTATCAGCATTCACCTTTGAAAAATACCTTGCTGTTGGCTAGTCAAAGGGATGCAACATCTGAGTAAGCAGAATATGACGACTAAGTCAGGAAGCACGCTTTTTAGGCAATAACCAATTGGTTTTGCAGGAGTGAAAAGAATTGTCCTTCGCCAATCGTTCTATAAGAATAGATTAGCATTGGAATATCTCAATTTAAACAAAAAATAAAATAGTATGTCATAACCCCTGAAAATTATGGGGTTAAACATACTATACGAGGAGGTTATAAAATGTCGAAAGCTCTTATAATTGGTGCTGGTGGTGTAGCTCAAGTTGTTGTTCATAAATGTTGTCAAAATCCAGATATTTTTGAAGAAATTATGATCGCTAGCAGAACAAAATCAAAGTGTGATGCTTTGAAAGAAAAACTGGATGGTGGTCGCACCAAGATACAGACAGCCCAGGTTGATGCGGATAAAACTGAAGAAGTGGTAAAATTAATTAATGAATTTAAACCGGATATTGTAATTAATGTAGCTTTACCTTATCAGGATTTGAGTATTATGGATGCTTGTCTTGAAACAAAAGTTGATTATCTTGATACTGCAAACTATGAACCACCTGAAACGGCAAAGTTTGAATATAAATGGCAATGGGCCTACCGGGAGAAGTTTGAAAAAGCTGGAATTACTGCATTACTTGGCAGTGGTTTTGATCCTGGAGTTACTGGTGTTTTCTGTGCCTATGCTCAGAAACACTATTTTGATGAAATTCACACAATAGATATTCTAGACGCAAATGGTGGAGATCATGGATATCCTTTTGCAACAAACTTTAATCCTGAAATTAATATCAGAGAAATAACTGCCAACGGACGTTACTGGGAGGATGGAGAGTTTATTGAAACCCCTCCTTTGTCTGAGAAAAAAGAATATAATTTTGATCAGGTTGGACCTAAAGATATCTATTTACTTTACCATGAGGAACTGGAATCCCTTGCTCAAAATATCAAAGGGTTAAAGAAAATCCGTTTTTGGATGACTTTTTCAGAAAAATATCTTACTCATTTAAGAGTTCTCGAAAACGTTGGTATGACTTCAATCGAACCTATTATGTTCGAAGGAAAAGAAATTATTCCTCTACAGTTTTTAAAAGCAGTCCTTCCTGACCCAGCTTCCCTTGGACCACGTACAAAGGGTAAAACTAATATTGGATGTATTATTCAAGGTGTTAAAGATGGACAACCTCGTAACTACTATGTATATAATATTTGCGACCATCAGGAAGCATATAGAGAGGTTGGATCTCAGGCAATA
>DUUM01000109.1 GCA_012841565.1 Candidatus Epulonipiscium sp.
ATGTACATATATTTTTTAATGTGGTTTTTGTTGTAATAATTGTAGGGGCAGCTTTTTTTATGTTTAAAACTGGTTTTAAATCCTCTTATAAAATTATTGCTACCCAAGCCAAAAAACAAAACAGTGCAAACATTAAAGAAGTGAAGGTAACAATTAAACGAGGTGCCACTACTGAAGATATTGCTGAGATTATTTATGATCATGGGCTTACGCCAAATAAGCTATGGTTTAGAATGCAAAGTAAGTTGTTGAAGTTTGATGGGAAATATAAAGAAGGAATTTTTTCTTTAAGTAGCAATATGGAAGATAGAAGAATCATGGAACTGTTAACTGCGGATAAAGTAGTAGAACAAGACAATATAAGGGTAACCATCCCAGAGGGGTATACAATTCTTCAAATTGCAGCACGACTTGAAGAACTAGAACTAGTTACCAAACAAGAGTTTTTAGAAGCGGTAAATGAAAAAGAATATGAGTATGAGTTTTTAAAAGAACTTTCTCAAAATAAAAAGCAGAAACTAGAAGGATATTTGTTTCCTGATACCTATTTTTTCAGAGAGGATGCTACGGCGGAAGAAATTATTGTTCGCATGCTAAATCGTTTTGAAGAAATAACGGATCGATATAAGCAAGAATTAATTCACTTACCCTATTCTTTTGATGAGGTAATAGCAATAGCTTCCATTATTGAACAAGAAGCTAGACTCGATGAAGAAAGACCTATTATTGCAGGGGTTATGTATAATCGATTGACAGATACCATGAAACTACAAATGTGCTCAACTGTACAATATGCACTGGAAAAAAGAACCGTCAATCTCACTTATGATGACTTGGCAGTTGAATCCCCATATAACACCTACAAATACGCAGGTCTGCCTGTGGGGCCTATTTGCTCGCCAGGGGAGGCGTCTATTCGGGCTGCATTCCAACCAGAATCCCATGATTATTATTTCTTTGTCGTAAAGGACCCAGAAGAAGGATCTCATGCATTTAGTACAACTGCAGAGGAGCATAATCAAAATAAGGCACAGTATAAGCAAACAATTGATAAAAACTTCCATGAGTAAAGGGACCTTATAAATGAATGAAATTAATTATGATTATATTGTAGAATATGTCCGGGCTATTCGTCCTTCATCACAAGGCATATTAAGAGAAATAGAGATTAAAGTTGCAAGTGGAGAGGAAACATGGCCCATTATTAAGCCAGAGGTGGCCAGTTTTATGGAGGTCATCCTCTCTATTAAAAAGCCAACAAGGATACTAGAAATCGGTACAGCAGTCGGCTACTCGGCTATTTTGATGAGCCAATATTTACAGCCAGGTGGAAAAATAACAACAATTGAAAGATTTCATGTGATGCAAGAACATGCTAGGAATAATATAAAAAAGGCAGGTTTAGAAGATACCATTAACATGATAGAAGGCGAAGCTGGAAAGGTGTTACCAACCTTAGAAGATGGGCGGTTTGATCTTATCTTTATGGATAGTGCTAAAGGACAATATATCAGTTTTTTACCCCAATGTGTCCGTTTATTAAAAGACGATGGGATTTTAATTACAGACAATGTGCTTCATAAAGGGGAAGTTGGGAAATCCCGTTATTTAATTCCTCGTAGGCAACGTACAACTCATGTTAAACTTAGGGAATTTTTATTTGAAATTTATCAACATCCACAGCTAAAATCAGCAGTGTTACCATTTGGAGATGGGGTTGCCATTAGTCATAAATTTGGAGGAAATTTGAATGAAAAACAATAAAATAGAATTACTTGCCCCAGCAGGGAATCTAGAGGCTTTGAAAATTGCTATATTATATGGTGCAGATGCCGTATATATGGGGGGGCATTATTATGGACTACGTGCAAAAGCGGTGAATTTTACACCCGAGCAAATGCTAGAAGGTATACAGTTTGCCCACGACCATGGTAAAAGAGTTTATATAACAGCCAATATTATTGCACATAATGATGATTTTAAAGGAATGGCAGATTATTTTAGAGAGCTTGAAAAAATAGGAGCTGATGGACTTATTATTGCAGATCCCGGTGTGTTTTGTGTTGCAAAAGACGCAGTGCCAAATATGGAAATTCACATTTCAACTCAGGCTAATAATACCAATTATAAAAGTGCTTTATTTTGGGTTCAGCAAGGAGCTAGCAGAATTGTAGTAGCTAGGGAATTATCATTTCAAGAAATTAAAGAAATTAGAAAGAAACTTCCAGCCCATATTTCTATTGAGGCTTTTGTACACGGGGCTATGTGTATTTCCTATTCAGGTAGATGTCTCATGAGTAATTATTTAACCAATAGAGATGCCAATAAAGGGGAATGTTCTCATCCTTGCAGATGGACATATCATGTAGTGGAAGAAAAGCGGCCTGGAGAATATATGCCAGTTGAGGAAAATGAAAGAGGTACCTATATTTATAATTCCAGGGACCTTTGTATGATTGAATCTATTCCAGAATTAGTTAAAAGCGGAATAACAAGTTTTAAAATAGAAGGCCGGATGAAAACAGCATTTTATGTAGCCACGGTTGTGAAAGCATATCGGGAAGCTATTGATACCTACCTAAGGTCCCAAGAGGAATATGAAAAGAAAAAATCTTATTTCTTAGAAGAAGTGGCAAAAGCAAGCCATAGGGAATATACCACCGGGTTTTATAATGGTAAAACGACTCCATCAGATCAAACCTATACCCATAATTCCTATATTCGTAATTACGAATTTGCAGGAACCATTATTGATTATAACCAAGAAAAATGTGAGGTTACGGTTG
>DUUM01000110.1 GCA_012841565.1 Candidatus Epulonipiscium sp.
ATCTATCCTATTCACCACAATAACATCCGATAACTCCCTAAACTCATCTAAATCCCTAATCACCTTTGAGTTCAAGCAATCGTCTTCCTCTAGCGCTGGCTCATAAACCACCACTTCAATCCCCTTAGCCTTAATACGCTTCATAACTCCCTGAATAGCTGATTGTCTAAAGTTATCTGACCCCGCCTTCATAGTTAACCTATAAACGCCTGCTACCTTAGGTTACCTTGCAATAATCATATCCGCAATATGATTTTTCCTTGTCCTATTGGTTGACATGATGTTTTACGGTACATCTAAGCCGTTGGCTAACAGCTACTTTGCATCCTTAGGTAATCAGTAGTCACCATAGCCAAGGGATAGATTATTATAGTGTGTACTAATATGTGGATCTAACTTAGGGTGTATTCTCGGTCGACTTTACCTAGCTTTCAAACATTTAAAGCCTACTAAACACTAAACGCTTGTAGGAGCTTAGACAATTCGTTCCAGTCAACATGACGACTTTTATTCCAAATTTCAGTTAATTAGTTAGGTTAAATTTCTAACCCTTTCATTTCGTTATTATTCACTTATAGAGAAACATTTCGCACAGGTCCTTATCTTGGCGTACGGTCAGACCCTCTTGGCAAAAGGGCAATGGCCCTGAGCCTTACTTTAAATAAGTGCAGCAGCTAAGCTTCCATGGGTTCATGATAAAAGAATTGAGCCAACCTCCTAATTCTTAGCCGTAATTATTACAGCACCACTTGAACCATCGAAGCTAACCTGTGCCCCTAAACTCTCTGCTATAAAACGAGCTGCTACTAAAGTTTTTCCATCCCTAATCTGCCCGGGAACATCAAGGTCTACAGTTTCATTATTTACCTTTGCAATTTTACTACCAATTGTTAGTTGTAAGGTGTGATTTTCTTTTTGTCCAAAAACGGTTTGGGTTTCTGAATCCCACTGGAGTGATACCTCTAAGGCATCAAAAATAGGTCTGATAGCTACTAAAATCCTACCATCCTGTTGAACAGCATAAGATTCCGCTAATGTGCTACCGTTTACGATAACATCAATAGGTTTCTCAGGTTCAACTTGTTGCTTAGAAGCGCTTACAGCTTTTTTGATAGTACTTGTATTAGAACTTGGTGTAACTCTAGGTGTAGGGCTATTATAGGGACAGATACCATTTTTATGTAGGTGAGCAGGATGACCCCCACAGTGATAGTGGTATGAGCCTAGACCACTTTTATTTTTATTATCTCTATGTCCACCGCTTGAGTCAGTTCTTCCCGAATGGGCAAACGTAAGGCTTGTAAAAATTAGTGCAAATACAACCACTAAAGTATAGATTCTTTTCTTCATAATAAATCCCCCTTTTCTTTTGTGTATTGAAAATCAATACCCTATATCCTTCTATATTCCACACTAACTTCCAAACTCCTCTAATTATTATCAGAATTATACAATAACAATTCGACAATATTCTCAAACCCTTAAAATAAAAAAGAACCAACTCCAAAAAGTCAGTTCCCTCATATTTCAATATAGTCCCCAATGCTCTTTAAGTCCTATCTTTTTCTAAGCCTCTCCCGCAACATCTCAACCAAAACATCCACTTCCTCTATCCTCATAAAATAAATCATCACAAAATACACCATGGCTCCAATCCCTATGGATACCACCAAGGATAAATTTTGTCCAATACTACCCACCAAAGCATTAAATGATAACTTTGCAATTACCCCCATCACAAGTGATGCACCTACAATCTTCACGAAAGAAATAGTAATGTCCTTTATACCGAATGCCCCAATCTTCTTTCTAAGGCTAATAAATAATAAGACTGTGCAAAATATAGCTGAGATACTGGTTGCTAAGGCTAGGCCACCAATCCCCATATACTTTGATAGTATTATGTTTAGGATAATATTCATTACTACCGCAATAGCTGCATTTATAGCTGGGGTCTTAGTGTCTTGCAGGGAATAAAATGCCCTAGATAGCACTTCTGTAAGTCCAAAACCAA
>DUUM01000111.1 GCA_012841565.1 Candidatus Epulonipiscium sp.
ACTTATTCACCTTGGGTTCAGCATAAAAGATATACATAAATTTATATATCATGTAGGCCATAAAGAGATTACCCATTGTATATACAATGTCATAAAGATGGATATTCATCCTACTCCTCCTATTCTTCATTCACCTGTATTTCTCTTATTTCTTTTCTCCTTGATTGACTAATGGGCAATACATCTCCATTTGACATCACAATTTCATCATATCTAAACACACTTACATGGTTGTAGTTAATTAAGTATGAACGGTGTATTCTTACAAACTGGTAGTTAAAAACAACAGCAAGAATTTCTTCCATACTACTATAAAAACAATCTTCTTTATCCATTAGCACCATTTTTATTTCTCTGTTGACACTTTCAAAATAAATAATATCTTGGGCAGGTACTTTGAACCTATCCTTGCCTTTATTATATTTGAAAAAACCCACGGCCTTTTTTGAACGAGCAATGGCTAGATTTAAATCCTCTATTATAATGTTGGGGCTAATGGGCTTGGGAATAAAATGCAGCGGTTGAACATCAAAAAGCTGACGGTCGTAGTCATCCTTGCCCGATATATATACAATCTCAGTTATGTAATCCTTTATTACTTTTCTTATTCGTCTTCCAACCTCAATGCCGTTTATGTTACCCATCTCAATGTCTAGGTAAATCAAATCAAACTGATTTATCTGTTCTATGTAATTTAGCAATGTTTCACCCGAATAAAACACTTCAATATCTATTTTTAAATAACTTTTTGCGCTATATTTTAAAATAATATGTTCAATTTGAGAGCATATTGATTTATCATTATCGCATATAGCAATCTTAAACATTTTAAAAACACCCCCTAAAAAACAAATTAGATAGTTGTTGGATCCCTATGTCTAATTTGTAATCCTTTTAATATTCTAAACTAATTCTACCTGTATTTTTATCAATGTTCAACTTAAATTTTAAAAAAGAACCTTCTGGCTTTAAGTTTTACAATAAAACTTAAAACTAACCTGAAAGTCCTCATAGAATAGAATATTATTAGTTTTATTTTTAAATTTTTCTCTTAATCAAATTCTTGATTTTACCCAACATGAGCATAATAGATAGTGTTCCTAATGATACACTTATACAAATTGAGATTTGTTTCAAACTAATAACCCAAAATAACACAGTCAATCCAATCAAAATACTAAGTATAATGTTTGTTCTCTTTTTATAAACAGTTTGTTCTACATCGTCTAAAGGTTTATTGCCATCCTCTACAGGCGCTAACACGAAAATAATTATACTTGCAATTGTCATTATGATGAAGCAAATAAAATTATTCCAAAGAATATGTTTTATTAACCAAAGCACTGCTACCATCATAAATACTGAAAACAAGTAACATCTAAGCTGTGTTTTTGCATGATAACCACCTGCATAAGGACGCAACACACCATAAGCGAGTATGAAAATTATACTTTCCCAAGTCATATTAAAGACGAAACCAATTGCTATAATTGTAATAAAGCTGTATATCAAAATTATCATTTGTTTAAATCCAAAAGAATAAAGCTCTTTATCTTCGTCTTCTATAATATTACAATCCACAAGCTGTTTAGTCAGTTTTTCTATACCTATCATTAGAATTTACGTAACTTCTTTGCGCCATCTGGCAACTTAGGCTGATGTACAAGTAACATACAAGCAGAGTTAACACTCTTAGCTGTAACCATTAATGCCGTATTCGCAAGCGCTTTACCACACTTCATTTTTAAGCTTTTCATAACTAAAACCCCCTTTGTTTTAATATTGTTTTAATATTGCTTTGATATGCTTAATTATACATAATTTACCTCTTTATACGACTAAATGTAATGAGTTATATGGTTAGATGTAGTGAACTAAAGTTTTTTATATATAATTTACAAACTTATCTACAATTTATGATTTTATTTATCCTGCTTGTTGTGTATGTTTGAGTTCTTTTGAATAATTCGGTTTGTGTAATGGCTCAATATTCTCATAGTCTTTTGTTTCTTCAATAATAGCTTTCTGGCATGCACTTTTCATACAATCATGATGGATCCTTGAATTTTCTAATCCCATAAATCCACATAAGGCTTTTTGTACATATATTAATTTACTTATTGAATTTTCTATCTCTAATGTCGTATCTATTTCATGAGGTGTGCTATTAAAACAATATCCCAAAAAGAGGATATTCCGATACTCTAATGGTAATAAAGATATTTTTCGTGCCAATTGCTTGATCTGCTCAACGGATAACGGTTGATATCTAATATTATTAAGGCAAGAACTCAACTTCTCTTGATTTACTATTTTTAAATATTCTTCTTCAATTGTGTGGTCACCATCTCTATGATTGAAATAATCTCCATTTTTCATGTGTGTAATTTGTGTGCGTTTCCTTATCATCTTTACTATTTCATTTTTCAATATTATAAAGCAGTAGGGTTCTATTTGCTCATATGACAAAGTATAAATTTTGTCAGCACTGTCCATAATGGCCAAAAACGTTTGTGCTACTGCTTCCTCTGCATCTAGCCTATTTCTTAATATATTGAAAGACATATTATACATTTTCACATTTGTTTCCGAAAAAATGTTATTCGTAAAATCTATTTCCTCATCTGTCATTGCGTCGAATAGTATAAGTATCAAATTTTTCATCTCCTATATCTTTTTATGTAACCTGTAAGTTCTTACAATAGAATTCCCTTAACAATTTAATTGCAAAATCTTTCAACTCCCTTTTATTTTTATATTAATTTTATACACTCAATTATGCTCACTTTATATTATATATATTTTGTCTATTTATGCGGTTTAATGTAGTGAGTTATGTTGTTTAATGTAATGAACTAAGATTTTGGTGCACATAAAGAACTTTTACCATTCCTGAGTGTTACTATCCGTTATAGTTGCTTTTTTCCAGTTCTCTTTCCTATAAACAAGATACCCATAAATACAGATAATCAAATTACTAATACCCATAGAAAACCATATTCCTTTTGAACCTATAGTTGTAAAATATTTTAATAATAAAATCATAGGTAACCTAACAAACCATAACCGTCCAATTTCCATATGCATAGAATATTTTGTATCTCCAGTTCCTTCGAATATACCTTTAAGAATGCTAAATACCCCCATAAGCGGCATAAATAGAGATATATATTTCAGATACTCTATTGATTGTATAATTACCTTATGATCATCCCTAGACCTAACAAAGAAATAAATAACAGGCGTGTTATGTATAAATAACAATACTGATCCTACTATGGAAAAAATTAAAGTTACATGCATGGCCTTTTTAAAAGCTTCTCGCACCCGCTCTGTTTGCCCACATCCTAGATTTTGACCTGCAATAGAGGTCAAGGACTCCCCAATCCCCATAGATGGTTGCATAATTAAAGATGTTATTTTATTGACCATCCCAAAGGCTGCAATAGTTGCTACACCATAAGATGCAATAAAAATATTTAGGACCATAAATCCCATAGCTGAGCCTGATTGCCCCACTGATGATGGTAAAGCAATCTTTATAATTTTTTTTATATTTTCTTTATCAAATCTAAATTTTCGAAAAGAAAGCTTGATATTTCCTTTGGAATTTATAAGTAGTATCATTCCAACAAAAGTAAGTAAAGCTTTTGAAATAATTGTTGCTACCGCAGCACCACCTATTCCCATATTAAAGGTGAATATAAAAATCGGATCAAGCACAGCATTAAGTATCCCACTAATACCACCAAGCACTGTAGGCATAATAGTATTTCCCTGGGAGTTCATAATGGCATTATAATTAAATATAAAAAAGGTAAAAGGTAAATCTAAAAATGTAAGCCTAAGGTATATTTCGCCATAATAGGCAATTTCATCTTTTGCTCCCATTAACTTTACAACCCAAGGAGTGGATAAATACCCTATAGCCGTAAAACATATGGCTGCTAAAAAAGAAATGACAACAAATTGGCTTGCATATTCATTTGCTTCTTTATATTTAGAGGCTCCAATAAACTGGGCTAAAAGGGAAGTTCCCGCTATTGAAAGCCCTATTCCTAAAGATGTAAATAAAAAGTTAACGGGCCATACAAATGATGTTGCAGCAAATTCGGCTGATCCTAATTTGCTAATCCACATGGCATCTACTAAGTTATATAATGTTTGAATTAAATTGTTTAGCATAATGGGGAGTGCTAGTGTAAGGATTACCTTATACATATTACCCTTAAGTATTAATTCTCTTCGCTGATTTGTCTCCATATTTTTTCCTCCATTATATTTTACAGATTTCTACATTATACCACTTTTAACGACATTAATGAAAAAAATAGAAAGAGATTAATATCTCCTTCTAATAGATAGTATTATTCTATGTCTTCCAATATTATCTTGGTAAAAAGCTTTGCTCCAGTTACATTGAGGTGACTAGAATCAAAGAAATACTCAGTATTATTAATAAATCTCTCATCATGAGAATAATCCAGATATCTAACACCTGGATATTTATCTAACACACTACTAATACTATTCTCGAAATCATTGTAAAATATCTCAGAAAAATGTTCACTATAATATTTAGTAACAGGTGTTGTTATCATAATAGGTATTATATTGTTATCTAGACATTTTTGTATTATATCTTCTACAATTAGTATGTTTTCGTCCTTGACCGCCTGCCCCTTTTCTATAAAGTCATGATGTGTTTCAGCCGTTTTCTTAGATTCTTCTCGCATCTTTTCCTGAGGTATTGTATAATCCATCTTGTCCTGTTCATACCAAGGTTTATATTCTTTCTCATCCTCTACAACTATATATTTAATGTTAGATTCCGCTGTTAATAGGGGCAGAACACCATATTTTAAATAATCACTAAGCGTCAGTTGTTTAATATCCCTAGGTCCTAAAATCTTATAGTACACTTTGTTATATTTTTGAAAGTTCTCATCCTTATCATCATACCCTAGATAAAAACTTATATACGAGATTGGAATAAACAAAGTAGATCCTTCTTTAAAATTCTCTATATACTTGTCCAAAATCTTATTATCGTAATGTAATCTTTGGGCAGGCAGAGCGAAATTAAAGCTCGTTCTTTCTACATCATCAAATAAAAAAGCATATTGAGCATGAGAGGTGCCTAGGTTAGCCACTTCTATTTCCATTGGAACATGATCAAATTTTTCCGTTGCATTTGCAGATTTATATCTGTCTGTATTGATATATAAGTTATTGATGCCTCCTAAAGTCAAAATTAATATCACCAAAAACACCATGCTTTTTTTTATAAGCTCTGTCATTACCTTATCACCTCAATATTAAAACTGGAAATAAATAAATTCCTGTGATCCAAAACTACCAAAAATCATTATCCACATGATCAAAATATAATATAATAGCCATCTTACTATCATTGGTTTGGTCTCTATAAGTGCTCTAATACTTATCTTTTCCTGTATTAAATGTCCGAGTTCCATTACTCCTATAGATATAATAGCGAGTTTAAGCTGAAAACTATCTAGCCCTAATAATAACGCTTGATCATATAGGTTTTCAAAACTACCAACAAACATGTTTTTTATAACATATATAGCTTCAGTAATACTGTTGGCTCTAAAGAATATCCAGCTAAAACATACTAACGTAAACGTTATCATGACTTGAATTAACTTATGTAAAAACGGAAGTTTATCTAATTTAATTAGCCTTACAAACCTTTCTCTCATATTACGAGTCGATATACCAATAATCTGATATAAGCCATGCAAAGCGCCCCAAGCTACAAAGGTCCAGTTAGCACCATGCCATAAACCAGATACTAAAAATGTTATCAGTAAATTATAATACCATCTCCACTTTACAACCCTGTTTCCGCCTAAAGGAATATACACATAATCCATAAACCACGTTGATAATGATACATGCCATCTTTTCCAAAATTCGGATATTGATCTAGAAAAATAAGGTCTCTTAAAGTTTTCCATAAGTCTAAAGCCCATAACTTGAGCTGATCCTATGGCCATATCTGAATACCCTGAGAAATCACAGTATATCTGAAATGCGAATAATAGGGTGGCAAAAATCAAAGGAAACCCCGTATACGTGTAAACATCATTATATACCACATTGACTAACACCGATACTCTATCTGCTATAACTACCTTTTTGAACAATCCCCAAGCCATTAACTTAAGTCCATTCGTAACTAATTTATAATCAAAATCATGATGCTCCCTAAATTGTGGTAAGAGGTTTTCTGATCTTTCTATAGGCCCGGCTACTAACTGAGGAAAAAACGTTACATATAAAGCAAATATCCCAAGATGTTTCTCTGGCCTTATAGTGCCCCTATAAATATCTATGGAATAACTTAGGGTTTGAAAAGTATAGAACGATATACCCATGGGTAACAACAGCTTAAATTGAGGCAGATAGAATGGTAGATTTAAGTATTCAAGTACCGTTTTTGCTGAACCATTAAAAAAATTAAAATATTTAAAAAGAAATAATAAAAACAAGTTTGACACTAAAGTTAGCATCAAGTATTTCTTCCTTTTTAAATCATCATTCGTTTTTCCCATCATCAGGCCTACAAAATAATTTATTACAGTTGAAAATATAATCAGTAAAATATAGACAGGTTTCCAAGCCATATAAAAATAATAACTACTGGCTAATAATACAACCCATCTAAATCTATAGGGCATCAAAAAATATAAACCTACTACTATAGGAAAAAATATCATATATTGTAAACTATTAAAGATCATTCGTTTTTCACCTACTTCTGCAGTGCATCACCACTACTGTATTAACTACCTTAATATTATTATTATACTTAGGTACCACAAAACGTTCTGTAAGAAGAATCGTAACTTTCTGGCAGCTTCATATACATCTCATCTACTTGGCTATAATCATAAGGAGATGCTAAAGCTTCCAGTAAATCATGAAACACAGTATAATCTCCTTCTATGGCAGCTTCCAAGGCCTTCTCCACTTGATGATTTCTCGGTATGACCTTAGGATTATGCCTTTTCATCTGTTTTTTAGATTTTTCTAAATCTCCTTCTTGTTTTTCAAGCCTTGATTTCCATTTGCTCTCCCACACTTCAAACTCCTTACTCTTAAATAACCCCGACTTATCTAACCTTTTATAATCTTCTACTGTTAATCCAATAAATGTATTGGTAAAATCCGATTTATATTGACTCATTAAAACAAGAAGCTCTTTGATTAAGGCTTCGTCATCTTTTTCTTCGTTCAAAATTCCAAGTTTGAACCTCATACCTTGTAACCAATTACCATTGTATAAGTCCGCGTAAGTTTTGATAGCTTCTTCTGCTATTCTTATAGATTCATCAGGGTCAGTACCCAGTAATGGCAATAGAGTTTCAGCAAACCTTGCAATGTTCCACCCACCAATGTTAGGCTGGTTACCATAAGCATATCTACTATTCCGATCAATAGAGCTAAATACAGTTGCGGCGTCGTAAGTATCCATAAAAGCACATGGCCCATAATCAATGGTTTCACCACAAATAACCATATTATCGGTATTCATTACACCATGAATAAATCCTACTAACTGCCATTTTGCGATAAGAGCCGCTTGTAACCTTATAACTTCTTCTAAAAGAGAAAGATATGGATTTTCAGCACTCTTAAGACTCGGAAAATGACGCTTAATTGTATAATCTGCAAGCGCCCTAACATCCTCTGTATTCCCAAAATTAGCAGCATACTGGAATGTTCCAACTCTTATGTGACTCGAACCAATTCTTGTTAAAATAGCCCCTTCAAGCTCTGTCTCCCTGAGCACAGGTTCCCCTGTGGCTACAACTGCTAAGCTCCGCGTTGTTGGAATACCTAGCCCATACATAGCCTCGCTGATAATATATTCTCTAAGCATTGGGCCAATAGTTGCCAAACCATCCCCACCTCTGGAATAAGGCGTTCTACCAGAGCCTTTAAGCTGCACATCATACCGCTTACCATCAGGTGTCAGCTGCTCACCTATTAGCATAGCCCTACCATCACCTAACATAGTAAAGTTCCCAAATTGATGGCCTGCATAAGCCTGGGCTATTGGTGTTCCACCAGGTGCCGGGGTATTTCCTACTAAAATCTTTATCCCCTCTTCACTTTTAAGCACCTTTATATTAAGTCCCAATAACTTTCCTAAATCATCATTGAAAACCACTAATTCAGGCTTTAATATATCATTGGTTTCAATTTCAGAAAAAAAAATTTTAGGAAGTTCAAGGTAACTATTTTCTAAATTCCATCCTGTATCTTTTGGATTCATATTGACATTCTCCCTTTCTAAAATAGTTATATTTTAGCTCCAGGTCTCCCATACTTTTGGTTCATACCCTACGGTTGCTTTTTTACCGTTACGCACAATAGGTGTTTTAAATAGTTTGGGATTTTCAAGCAACTTGGTTTCTTGATCTTCTGGGCGCAAATATTTAATTAATGCTAATAGGTCTTTGTCCTTAGCCTTCCCATCAAGGAGGTTTTCCCATCCCCCAACGGCTTGTTTTATATTGTTAAATTCTCCCTTACTCATTCCAAATTGCGCCACATCAATCAGTTGTACTTTAACACCCCGCTCTTTAAAATATCTCTCTGCTTTTTTTGTATCAAAACACTTTGATTTTCCAAAAATTTGTATATTCATTGTAATAACTCCTTATTCTATTTGACTTACTCTATTTCTTCCTAATGCTTTAGATTGATATTGGACTCTTAGACCTAATGGCATTATCCCAACTGATTTGCATATATTGATCAAAGATTCTCTAACTTACAATTTGCATCCTTAAGTTCCGTCAGTTCTTTTATTTTTGATTCTAAAAGTTAGTATAGCTTTCATTTAAATTAATTAATCTTTCCATATTAAGCAGACTAATTAGTACATGATCTGCATGTCCCACAATCTCATGTGCAAGAAGACTGGCTTATTTTAAAATTTTTCCAAGACATTCACATCCCCCTCTTACTCAATAATATATTATATCCATTATACCATTTAGAAGCTAAAATGATACTAAATATACATTTAATCCTCTCATATCTCTGCAAAAAAGCCTATAATATTTGGTTTAAGACCAAATATTATAGGTTTCTTTAGTTGTTTCACAATTCTATAGGGACTCTAGGATGTTTTTACAATGGCCTTTTTAAGTAGAAGATAACTCAATCCACCTAATACAACCAATACGACTGCAGATGTAGCCATGAAATAATAAGGATTATAACCATTTGTATAGCCAGAGGTGTAGGCAACAAAGCTGAATATCCCACGGCTTATAGCCCCATTGGTCCAATTATACTCAATCAATGGAATCCCTATTATGAAAAATGTTGGAACCCCTACGGATACTATGATTTTCAATTTATCATTCATTCTATAATAAAGTATTATAATAAAATAGCCTAACATAGCAGCAACCATATACAGAAAAGTCATCCATAAAAATGTATCTATAAATCTTACGAGTGGACTAATCTCTGTTAAGTATCTTCCTCTATAAATTTGCATGAAAAGAGAGTCAAAATTATAGAACGCCTCCCCTAGGGTACCACTAATATTACTTATTAAGGCCATAATCATAGAAACAATCATGGTTTTTATGGTGTAACTATAAAATAATGTTTTTCTTGATAAACCATTTTGCAAAAACATCCCAAAGGTCTCCTTGAGGGAGTTTAAACCTATTATAAAAAGAAAAACAACTGTTGTGGTCTCCATACCACTCACTCTGCCACCGCTGGTGCCAACAGATAAAAAAATTATTGGTATCATATACATAGCCAACATAATCCCATAATAAGTAATAATTGCTTTTTTCATTTCAAACATTTGGTATTTTATTGCTTTTTTAAACATGATTTCCCCCCTTATTAATTAGTAAGTTCAATAAACAACTTTTGTAAATCAAGTCTCGTAACCTCTAGTTCAGCAGGTATGCTTGATTTATTAACATCTCCTAAAATATAGACACTTTTTAAACCACCTATTGTATCTTGCCCAATGACATTTTTATCTTCCATATAACTATCTACTAAGCTAGTCTTTCCACTAATCGTATATCCCTTTGACAAAAGCTCTTCACAAGGCTCATTCTTTAAAATCTTCCCATCTTTAATAATAATGATATCTTCTATAATATTTGCAACTTCTTCAATTAAATGTGTTGATATCACAATTGTCTTTGGTTTTCTTTCATAATTTTCAAGTAACACTTTATAAAACAAATCCCTGTGGTTGGCATCTAATCCTAAAATAGGTTCATCAAACAAAGTATAAGGCGCATTAACGGCTAATGCTATAATAACCTTAAAAATAGAGCTATAACCCGTTGAGAGTCCTTTTACCTTTTTATTTAAATCAAGCTTAAACTTTCTGGCTAAATCTATAGCATAATTCATATCAAAATCAGGATAAAAGTTTAGGCTCCACTTAAAGATATCTTTAATTTTCATTGTTTCAGGGTAGTATGTCTCCTCACTCATTAAATATAGATTCCTTTGGGCATTATCATTTTCACATGCAGACTCTCCATTTATAGTAATCTCTCCACTATCTGAAAAAATACGATTACTGATTATATTTAATAAGGTAGATTTCCCTGCACCATTCCTCCCAAGTAACCCATAAATCTTATTTTCCTCAAAATTTAAACTTACATGATCAAGTGCTTGTACTTTTCCATAACTTTTACTTACACTATTAATAACTATAGAATTCATAAGCTAAACCCCCTCTCTATCATCTGAATAATATCCTCTTTTTTAAGATTTAGCTTATTAGCTTCTCCTATAAGCTCTGTAATATAAATCTCAAAAAACTGATCCTTACGTTTCTCTATTAGCTTCCTAGTAGCATCTTCTGAAACAAACATGCCAATCCCCCTTTTTTTATAAATAACACCTTCATCTACCAGAATATTCATTCCTTTTAGCACTGTGGCTGGGTTAACTTTATAGGTTGTAGAGATCTCTGTTGTAGATGGTATCTGACTTCCCTCTACAAAGATCCCCGATATAATACCATCCTCAATACCTTGTGCTATTTGAATAAATATGGGCCGTTCATCGTTAAACTTTATTAGCATATAGTCACCTCCTGTTAACTGGTTAGTTGGTTGTCTGACTAACTATATCATGTTTGCCGTATAAAGGTCAATAGGTCTAAAGCAAAAAAAATAAGAATACCTAGGGATTCTTATTTTTTCTTAATTTTTTTAATTTCCTTCTTTAAGTAATTGCTGTATTTTTGCCGTACATCGTCTGCCACCACAAGCACCACTACCAGCCCCTGTTGCCTCTTGTACCTCTTTAATTGTCTTAGCGCCATTCTTAATGGCATCTTTAATAATCTTTCTCGATATTCCCTTACATATACACACCTTTGTAAGCTTATCTCTAATTTCATCATTAAGTCCTTGCTCCATCATATCCACTCCTTTTAAACTTTACACATTACTTCTTGGCTTATTTCAATACCTTCCCTGGTCACAATACTATCATATGCTAATATTTCTACTCCCTGGCTTTTGGCACTCCCTAAAGCCTCTCCAAATTCTTTATGTGTTTTTATATTAGGTTTAAAGTATTTTACATCTTTCATTTGAATAACAAAAATAACGTAGGCTAGGTAACCTTCTTTTTTTGCTTCTACAAGCTCATAAATATGTTTTAGCCCACGCTCTGTAGGAGCATCCGGAAACAAAACAACACCGTCTTCTTCAAGTGTAACCCCTTTAACTTCTATAAATCCCTTTTGATCTTTTGTTTCAAAGTAAAAATCAAATCTAGACTTATTATAGGTTTGTTCTCCTTTTAGATAGGTAAGTTCGGCGTTTACACCTGGTAATCTTATTTTCCCATTATTAAGCGCTTCATAAATCATCTTATTAGGCACCTGGGAGTCTATATTAATGAGCCTATCTCCTTTTCGAACAGATATTAGAGAATATTTAGTTTTACGTTTAGGATCATCATTAGGCTGCAAATAAACCCTAACACCTTCTATTAATAATTCCTTACATCTTCCTGTATTTTTAACATGAGCTATTACTACTTCTCCTTTTAGCATACAGTGGGCTATAAATCTATTGGGTCTTTTAATAAATGTCGCTTCTAGCATGTTTTGGTAAAAAATCATCTTATATGGCTCCTAAAATAAAATATAGTAAAAATAAAAATGAAATTACATATACTGACTTAGATATTTCTAGCTTCCTACCGGTTATTACTTTTAAGAGTGTATGAAATATAAATCCAAAAGCTATTCCATTGGCAATATTAAAAGATAGTGGCATCATCATAAGCATTAAATATACTGGGAATGCTTCTGTAAAATCCTTAAACTTTATATCTTTTATATTGTAACTAAACATTAAACATCCCACAATCATAAGAATTGGAGAAACTGCGCTCATGGGAATTAGCTTAAACAGTGGTAAAAGAAATATGGCAGGTATAAATAATAATCCCGCTACTAAGGACGTTAGTCCGGTCTTTCCACCTGCTGCTACTCCTGCTGCCCCTTCAGCTGCACTGGCTATAGAGCAACACCCTAAAGCAGAAGCTATGGCTACAGCTATTCCATTAGCTAAGAAAGATTTAGGAAACTTCTCTTCATCTGGAAGCATGCCTAATTGTACACCCATATTTTGAAAAATAGTAAACATCGACAATGAAAAAACTGCTATCCAAAAATTAACCGTAAATATCTGGCTAAAATCAAAGGCTAAAACCACCTGATTAAAATTAGTCAATGAGAGAGCCCCACCTGTTAAAGGAGCCGTATCAACAATTCCAAAGAAATAGCCAATCACTGTCCCTGATATAATACCTATTAAAAAACTTCCTTGTACATTTCTTAAGTATAAAACCAATATAATGACCAACGTAATAATAGTTGTTAAAGCAACGGGGCTATTTAGCTCACCTAAAGTGACAAATGTGCTTTCAGATGCCACAATAATACCACCATTTTTAAGACCTAAAAATGCAACAAATAAACCTATTCCTGCACTCATTCCACTAATTAAAGATTGGGGTATCGTTTCAACAAGTCTACTCGCAATTTTAGTAACTGATGTCAATATAAAAATAATACCAGCAAATAAAACGACTGCTAGGGCTTGTTGCCACGAAAGTCCAAAGGAGCCTACTAAAGTAAATACAAAAAACGTATTATCTCCCATCCCTGGAACAAGGATTAAAGGTGAATTAGCCAAAAAAGACATTAACAAGCAGGCTACAACTGAGCAAATAATCGTTGAAATAGCAACCGCCTCATAAGGCATTCCTGTCGTGCTTAAAAGAGCCGCATTCACAGCAATAATATAGGATATAGAAACAAAACTTGTTAGACCTGCAAGGACTTCTATTTTAATACTACTATTTTCTTTTGATACACCATATAGTTTTTCTATTATATTCGACATATATACCTCTCATTCTTTTTGAATATCATTTCACTATCTTACACTTACATCATTAGTCTGATTTATGCTATACTAAATCATATACTATCTATACACACAATAATGGAGGTCTAAATAATGAGTGTTCACATCGAAGCAAAAATTGGTGAAATTGCAGACAGAGTTTTATTACCTGGTGACCCACTAAGAGCTCAGCATATCGCTGAAACATTTCTTGAAGATGCCGTATGTTATAACAACGTTCGAGGTATGCTAGGGTTTACTGGAACATACAAAGGAAAAAAGGTTTCCATACAAGGAACTGGAATGGGTATGCCTTCAGCCTCTATCTATATCCACGAACTCATTAATGACTATAAAGTGACCAAGCTTATGAGAATAGGAACCTGTGGTGCCTTGCAAAAAGACGTCCAATTAAGGGATGTTATCATCGCTCAAGGGGCATCTACGGATTCTGCAATGATTGCACAAGAATTCCCGCAAATTAATTTTGCTCCTATTGGAAATTTTGATCTTTTAAAAAAATCCTATGACCTGGGTTTAAAAAAGAATCTTAACTTATTAGTGGGAAATGTTTTCTGTTCAGATACTTTTTATAACACAAATAAAGAAATGCAAATTAAACTTGCCAATCATGGGGCTTTAGCCGTTGAAATGGAAACCGCTGCTCTTTATTATTTAGCTGCTAAATTTGGTGTACAAGCACTCAGTATATTAACGGTTAGTGACCATGTTTTAACCGGAGAGTCAACATCATCCGAAGAAAGACAACTGACTTTCAATGATATGGTCGAAGTTGCCCTTGACACAATTTGCCAAGATTAATTTTAAAAAGGTTAGTTTCTGTATCGCGCAGAAATTAACCTTTTTTCTATAGTCCTTCTAAATTATTTTTACGTTGTTCTTCATACATCACTTTAAATCTTTTACCATCTTTTTCAATATACACTCCTAGGACCTCTGATAAATCCTTTAAACTTTTTAAATCATTAATCACTTTAATATCATTTCTTCTAACCAACTGTTTAACAACTTGAACAATATCCTTTTTTTGAGCTTCATCTAATTGAATTTCTTTGCTTAAACAACCTTTATTAATATATGCTAAAGTGGCCCACGCTTGCTCGTCGGTTATTTTATTAATATCCATTAAGACCCATGTAAAGTCTTTTCTTCTTTTCTTTTCTGGATATACTTCTTTAAAAAATTCTATAAAGTGATTTTCAGGTTTTGGATCAAGTTTTTCAACATATTTACCTAGTTGAGATTTTAATTGGTTTTTTAAGTGCATAAGTGTATTTGGTTTTACAGAGTCTCTTAATTGCTCAATACACTCATAAATATAATTGTAATTTTCTATAGCTACCTCTTGATTAGGATTTTCTTTTTGATCTACTCGTATAATCTCAATGTATTCTATAATATTCTTTTTGCAATTAAGCTCTTTTTTGTATAGTTCTTTATTTACCATCTACTTCTCTACCTTTCTCTTTCTAATTTCCTGTGCCCTCTTTATATCTTTTAAACTATTATACTATAATCTACAGTCTTTTCATATGTTTTATCACTAAAAAAGGAAAGAGCATAGTTTATATGCCCCTTCCTTTTTATAATAATTATTATGTACTCTTTTTCTTGAAAGCACATACTAATTATATGTTATTTTTTTACATCGTCTTTAACTTCTACTTTAGTTTCGTCTTTAACTTCTACTTTAGCTTCGTCTTTAACTTCTACTTTAGCTTCGTCTTTAACTTCTACTTTAGCTTCGTCTTTAGCTTCTATTTTAGCTTCGTCTTTAGCTTCGTCTTTAGCTTCGTCTTTAGCTTCGTCTTTAACTTCTTCTTTAACTTCTTCTTTAACTTCTTCTTTAACGTCTTCTTTAACTTCTACTTCTTCTACATCTAATATTTCTTTAGGAGTTGATAAAATAACTGTTTTTTCTTTATAGTCAACATCAACACCTAAAACATTTGCAGCATCTCTAATTGGTAGATAAATTTTATCTTCAAATACTAATGCGCCTTTACCTTCTAAAACTTCTTCTCCATCAAAAGTATATTTAACTGTTGGATTAAAATATCCTTTGATTTCTTTTAAAGCTGGCTGTGCAATTACATTAAGACCCATTCCTGCGATTAAACCTACAACTAAAACTAATTTTCTACTTTTCATTTAAAACACTCCTTTTTTATAATTGTATTGTATTGTATTGTTTTACTATGATACTATAACACATTAATTAATTAATTGGAATGAAATTCCACTTAATACTTTTATGCTTTCTCTAAATTGTAATTACTTTACTATAATCCATCATAATTGAAACGATTTCGACCATATCAGACCTGCGTCCTATTATCTTTCCTGGCTCTTTAGAAACTCTAAAACCTCATTTGTATTCCCCTCGAATATAATCTCATGTGTGGTTTTTTGTATTTGGTAATTATACATAGGGTCATAATAATCTCTTAGCATGATTTCTATCCAGTCACGGTGCTTTTTTGGGCTACCTGTCCTAAGCTGCTCTTGATAAGCCTGCTCAAATACAGCTAAAATCTCTTTACAACTTTCCTCGCCAAATCGTTTTTTGATTTTCATAACACTTTCCCTGATATAGTCGGCCCATTGACTTAGTGCTACTTCGTCTGCATATACTTGGCAGTAGTCTTCTTGGGATTGATAGACGTATTCATCCATGGTAATTTCAACGCGCTCCTCAATCGGCACTTTAAGAACAACTAAATTACCACTATGAAAATGAGCAGCTAATGGTTGTGGTAAAAACCTTGCCCCCACATTTCTTCCTTCATCTTCTAGAATCATATTCTTGAAACCTTGATGCTTATGGTTAATTAAGGCATAGGCAAGATTATTCTCAAAGTTAATTGGCGTTGGTTGGGGGGTTATTTTACTTCCAAAGGATGACCCCCTATGGTTAGCAATGCCTTCAAGATCAATGGCATTCTTAAGTTTTTTAAGTAATATGGTTTTGCCTGATCCTGTGCATCCACCTAATAAAATCGGCGTACTAATTAGGGCTGATGGCTCTAGTTGCTCCATTAGATAGTTTCTAAAAGCCTTATAACCACCGTCAAGTCTTAGAATTTGCTCTCCCGTTGCCTCTTTAATCCACTCTTGGGATATTTGAGATCGTTGACCACCCCTAAAGCAGTAAATCATCGTCTCTGGATTGTTTTTTATATGATTCTGCCATGCCGTAATTCGGGCTTGCCTTATATCTCCTGATACTAATTCATATCCTAATTTAACAGCTTCTTCATTTCCTTTTTCTTTGTAGCAGATGCCGACCAAATGTCTTTCTTCATCGTTCATTAGGGGTAAGTTTACCGTGTTTATAAAGGCACCTTTTTTAAATTCTATTGGCGCCCGAACATCTATTAAGGGTGTTTGGTTTAATACTATTTTTTCAAAGTCATTATATACAACTGTTTTCATTATCTCACCTTTATTAGCTTTCCAAAGCGTTCGCACGTATGACCTACAGATTCTAGAGATAATCCTGCAAGAGGTATTCCTGCATCATCGCAAACAGCCCTGCCGCCTTCAATAACCTTTCTTGCTATTTCTGGTGGCAAAATATTAACTGGCCATCCTAAGATTGATATAGCCATCAGGGGCTTTCCTCCCATTGCATAAATATCGCTAATAGCGTTGGTTGCAGCTATTCTCCCAAAGGTATAGGGATCATCTACAATTGGCATAAAAAAATCTGTCGTACTTAAAATAGACGTCCCATTTCCTATATCAAAAGCTGCTGCATCATCTTTTGTACTGTAACCCACAATAAGATCTGGGTACTCTACTTTAGGTGTTGTTGTGCGTAAAATTGTTTCTAGTACAGAGGGTGCTATTTTACACCCACACCCTGCACCATGGCTATATTCCGTTAATTTAATTTCTTCCATTATTTTGCCTCCATAATAGTTGTTTATTGACCTAATATATACTTTAAGTATGGTGACCCAATAGGCATAAGAATAACTGTTTCACCATTGATGGTTTTTTTATAAGATTCTAAAGTCGTATATAGTTTAAAGAACTCACCATCTTTGCCATAGATATCATTATAAGTTTTAGCTGCTTCACCTTCACCTTTAGCGACTATTAATTCAGCTTCTGACTTTGCTTTTGCAATAATCTCTTCTACTTCCCTATCTACTTGGGCTGTTATCTTTCTTGCTTCTGCATCCCCTTGAGATAAGTACTCCTGGGCTTTACTTTCTCTTTCAGATATCATTCGTTTATAGACTGATTCCTCATTTGAAAGAGGTAAGTCTATTCTTTTCATTTTCATATCCACAACTTGTATACCATTTTTATTGGTTGTTAAAATATCATTAATCTGATCTTGAACGAGTTTGTCCACTCCGCCTCGGTCATTATCTTCTGAGTTAATAATACCACCATATTCTAATTTTCCTAGTTCGTTTCGTACATTTGAATAGATAATATTACTCAGGCGTAGCTCTGCTCCTTCAAGAGTTCTAAGAGACTCTATCATATCTATGGGATCTGTAATGACCCAAAGCGCATAATAATCTACTACAATTCTTTTTTTATCAAGCGTATTGATTTCAGAAGGTGGAACATCATACAGTAAAACACTCTTTGGGAGGATATATTTACTTTGAAGAAAAGGTAACTTGAACTTTAATCCTTCTTTATCTTCTACTTTTACTATTTCTCCAAATTGCCTAACCACTGCATATTCATTAGGTTTTAGTACATATAGATTACTAAGCGCCATAAATATAAGTATAATAATCAATGCAAAGGTTATTACTGGTCCTTTTTTAATACTCAGTTTTTGTTTTGCATTCACTTCATTTTCGTATATGTTGTTAGAATCCATATTATTTGGCCTCCTTAATTTGGTTGATTGGTAAGTATTTCATCGTACCATCTGCACCATCTGTAATATATAATGTAGCATCTTTGAGTATAGCATTTAAGGTGTCTGTAATTAATCTTTGCTTGGTAATATCTTTGTTTTTTGCATATTCTGTATAAACAGCATTAAATCTAGCTGTGTCACCTTTTGCTTTTTCTACAAGGGATACGCTGGTTGCTTCTGCCTTGCTAAGTATAGCATCCTTTTCACCTTTCACTTCATTAATCTTCTCATTTCTATATTTTTCTGCGTTATTTATTTTTGTAAGTCTCTCTTCTCTAGCATCTGTTACGGCTTTAAAAGCGCTATCAACTTCTACTGTTGGTAAATCCACGTCTTGTAAGTTTACGTTGATGATTGAGATTCCTAGCTTATATTCTTCTATCAGCGCTGATAAATTATCCCTTATATCCGTAATTATTTTAGCACGGCCATCTGTTAAAACATCATCTACCATACTAGAACCCACAACGCCCCTTAGGGATGATGATGTGGCATTATGAAGAATTGTTCTTGGATCATTGGTGTTGTATAAAAATGCAATGGGATCATCGATTTTCCACTGAATTTCTAAGTCCGCTAGAATAATATTTTCATCCCCTGTAATCATCTGTGCTTCTTTATCTTCCACGACCACTTGATCTTGTGCGCTAACTGAATATCCTATGGTTGTTGAGAATGTTTCTTTAGATAACTTATCAACTTTTTGTATAGGGCTTGGTAACTTTAGTTTGAGACCTGAAGATACTATTTCTGTATTAGGCCTCCCAAAAGTAGATATCACAGCATAGTCCGTTTGATCAACTGTATATACACAAGTCGTTGCTATGCCAATAGCAATCAGTATGGCCCATCCCCCAATTACATATTTTTTCTTTTCTTTAATTTTATAATTTTTAATGGTTTGAAATATTAAGGCTCCGAACAATACAACTAACATACTTTGAAATAATTTATAAATCAATAAATTCATTAAATCCCTCCTGTTTATAATATTAAATTACCCTATGCAAAAAACACCACCTGGTTAATCTTGTTAAAGGTGGTGTTTGTATAGGTTTACTTACTAAGCTTGTGCTCTTTGATAAAACCATCTAAAACTTCGGTTAGATTTGGACTTCCCACTTCATCTAACTCGTAGTGTACACGTGTAAATGGCTTATTAATAGTAATAATTCTACTAAGATCCATAGGTGTACCAATAATAACAGCATCACAGTCTGTATTATTAATGGTTTCTTCTAGGTCTTTCAGTTGTTGTTCACCATATCCCATTGCTGGAAGTAAGTTTTCAACATGTGGATAAATCTCAAACGTTTCCTTGAGTTTACCGACTGCATATTGACGTGGATCAACTAATTCTTTAGCACCAAATCTCTCAGCTGCAATCGTTCCAGCTCCTAATTTCATACCACCATGGGTTAAAGTAGGGCCATCTTCAACAACTAAAACTCTTTTACCTTTAATTAGTTCTGGATCATCTATGGTTATCTTAGATTCTGCTTTCATAATAATTGCATCTGGATGTACTCTTTTAATGTTATCTGCTACTTGCTGAATAGCCTCTGCCGTAGCACTATCAACCTTGTTAATAAGGGCAACATCTGACATTCTAAGACTGACTTCTCCTGGGTAGTAGCTAAGCTCATCCCCTGGTCTATGTGGGTCTAATATTGCTATTGCAAGGTCTGATTGGTAAAATGAAAAGTCATTATTCCCACCATCCCAGATAATAACATCACAGCCATCAGGATCATTTTCAGCTGCTCTTACGATTGCTTCGTAATCGACACCTGCATAAATAATGTTTCCACGTTGTACGTGTGGCTCATATTCTTCCATTTCTTCAATAGTACATTTATGTTTTTTAAGATCTTCTACAGTTGCAAATCTTTGTACCTTTTGTGCAACTAAATCACCATAAGGCATCGGGTGTCTGATCGCTATTACTTTAAGGCCTTTTTCCATTAATAATTCAATGATTTTGCATGATGTTTGACTTTTTCCACAACCTGTTCTTACAGCACACACTGAAATAACTGGTTTTGTACTTTTAATCATTGTCTTTTTTGAACCCATTAATTTAAAATCAGCACCTGCTGCATTAACAATCGCACTGATTCCCATAACAGTTTCATACTTCACATCACTGTATGCAAAAACACATTCGTCTGCTTTAAATTCCTTAATTAAGTCTTGTAATTTATCTTGTGGAAATATAGGAATCCCCTCAGGATATAGATCCCCAGCTAGCTCTGTCGGATATCTTCTATCGTCTATATCTGGTATTTGTGCAGCTGTAAAAGCAACTACATTAAATTCTTCATTCCCTCTATAGTATGTGTTGAAATTATGGAAGTCTCTCCCAGCAGCACCTATAATTATTATGTTCTTTTTCTCCATGTTGATTCACTCCTTTATTTATCTTTTTATGATCTCAACTAATAATAACACATTAAATGTATAATAATCAATATGTTTTCGAAAATAATTTCAGATAATTTGCGATAGTAACTCTTTCCTTAGGTTTCTTACTCCTATATCCTTCCAAATCTTCTTAATATAAGTAGGTTTATCAGATAAAACACAAATATAATCCCCCAGTTCTATTGCTTCATCAATATCATGAGTTACAAAAATAACTGTGGCTTTAGTTTGCCTGCATATTTTTTTAAAATCTTTAAGTAGTTGCATTTTACTTTTAAGATCTAGGCTTTTAAAAGGTTCATCCATAATTATAATATTCCCACCATAAGCAAGGGCCCTTGCAATACTAACTCTTTGCTTCATGCCACCACTTAAATCAGGCGGATAAAAAGAAATATAATCTGCCATTCCAATCATCGTAATATAATCTAAAATCCTTTGTTTTAAATCCTGGTCTTTGTATTTACTCTTTAAAACAAGCTTCATGTTATCATAGACACTAAGCCATGGAATCAACCGATCTTCTTGAAAGATAAAACTTATTTCTTCTTTTGAAAAACCAATAACTTCCCCTTCATAATCTTGAATAATTCCTGTAATAATATTTAGCAGTGTACTTTTACCACATCCTGATGGTCCTAAAATACAGGTAATACTTCCTTTTTCAAACGCAATTGATAAATCATCTAATACAATTAGGTCTTCAAAAGACTTTTTTATGTTTTTAATAGCGTATTTTCCCATCTTTAAGACCCTTTCTTATTACTTTTATCAATTCTACAAAAGTTTTAGCCATTATATCAATGACTAGGGATAATATAACTAGAATAACAATCCATCCTAAAACACCCGCTGTATTTAAATACATCTTTTCAGTTTGAATACTGGTCCCTATAGAGTTTTGAGGTTGCCCTAAAACCTCTCCACCAATAACAATCTTTAAGCAAAGTCCTATAGATGAGGAAAAGATAGCCATTATATTATTAAGGATACTAGGAATGTATATATACCTAATAATATCCACTGTTGATACTTTATACACAGTCGTCATATTTAAAATATTTTTATCAATATTCTTAATCCCTTTTATGACGGCTTCATATAATATAGGTAACACGATTATGACTGCTATAAGGACAGGAGCCCTTTGATTGGTCAGCCAAATAAGGGCTAATATTACAATAGCCATTGTTGGCACAATTTTAAACAAGGAAAGTACTGGTGATAAAAAATCATAGAACCACTTATTAAGCGCTGATAGGATCCCAAGTATAAGTGCTAAAATCAATCCTATTAAAAAGCTAACAACTATTCTATTTAGGGTCGTAGCTATTGTAATACCGAAATTGAGACTTGTTATAATTTCTTTAAATGCTATGGTCGTTTCTCTTACAGAGGGTAAAACAACACTATTTCCTATCATAGTATGAGAAAGTTCCCATACTATGATAATCATGATGAGTCCTAATACTTTATATTTATTTAAAGTAAAGCCCTTCATCTGGAATTTTCCCTCCTATGGTCTTAGGTTCTATCTCAAATAGCACCTTAAAGAACTCACTATAGTCATCCTTTGATTGTTCTATGGGTACATATTTCATATTTGCTCTTGTTAGGGCAACCGGTAATACTTGTGGGTTAATTGCTAACTCTAATTCTGCCGCATACACCCCTAATTCTTCAGGCGTTTCATTTGCCCAGTTGATACTTTTTTCATATTCAACTAGAAATTTCTCTACAAATTCTTTGTTTTCTAAAATTATATCTTCCTTAATAATTAAGCTGCTTTGAGGATATCCATTTAGGGAATCATGGGCGTTTTTCCATTCTTCATTAAAGTCTAATATAATATTAGTATTTGGTTTTTTACCTAAAATAGTTGTAAGCATTGGCTCTGGAACAGAAGCTATAGCTATTTTTCCACTTAAATAGTTAGGTGCAAGCTCTGTTGCTCCGTTTAAGTAATTAATCGTTACATCTTGATCTGCTTCTATTTCTTTAAGTTTTAATATGTGGCGAAGTATAATGTCTGGGGTTAGATTTTTTCCTATAGTCGTGATTTCTTTTCCTATTAATGCTTTGGGATCTCTAATGGCTTCCTCACTAATTAAATAAAACGACCCCCAACTACCGGTTGCTGCAATTTTGTATCCTAATTCTTTGTTATAAGTTTGAGCTGCTAAGTTGGATGGTACGATGGCAATATCAGCCTCTTTAGATAATACTTTAGCTGCTAGTGCATCTGTTGTTTTTTCAACCGTGTACTCTAGAACTATATTCTCAGCTATTAGATCGTTTTCTTTAATCATTTTTGTCATCGTAAGGGCAGGTATACCATCTGGAACACTTACCTTAAGTATTTTTGGCTCAATTGGCTCCACTGTCTCTACTGGTTTAGCGCAACCTACTCCTAAAATCATGATTAATATGGGTAGAATTATTCTTATTAGTTTCTTTTTCATTGTATACAAGCTCGTCTCTATTTGTAATTTATATGTTTATAATTTCTATTATGGTAAGATTCGTATTGTCGAAATCATTTTTAAGATTTATATAATGCTCTTCTTTGTTATTTTCTTTGTTATCCTTTTCTATTAATTTGATTTTAGGGCGAGTTGAAGCATCTGGGTAATTCTCTACAACTATGCCCTCAACTCCATTACTTAATTTAACACACGTTCCTAATGGGTAGGCTGCAACTTTTCTAATAAAAACATTGACTAGTTCAAAATCAAAGTGGGTCCCAGCTCCCCCCATAATATATTCCATTGCCTCTGAGGGCAGTAATGCTTTTTTATAGTATCTGTTAGAAACTAAAGCATCATATACATCTGCTATTGCAATGATCCTTCCAAATAAGAATATTTCTTCTCCAGCCTTGTTCTGCGGATACCCGGTACCATCGTATTTTTCATGGTGTTGTAAGACGCCAAGGTTGGTTTGGAATGGAAAGTCAAATGTAGATTTCATATATTTATAGCCATTCATAGGATGTTCCTTCATTACCTCGAATTCTTCCACTGTAAGTGGGGCTACTTTATTGAGCAGTTCTTGGTTTATAAATACTTTACCTATATCATGGAGCAATGCAGCCATTCCCAGGCTTGATAATTCTTCTTGGGTTAGATTGATTGATATTCCAATAATGATTGAAAGCACACACACATTTACGCTATGATGGTATGTATATTCATCAAAGGATTTAATATCTACCATATTAACCATCACATGTTTGTTGTTTATGAGCTCCTCAATCATGTCTTCCACATATGTGTTAGCCATAGACATATTCTTGCTAAGATTTGAGGACTCTTTTTGTATATCTATAAATATATCTTTTATTTTTTCGACTGTATTTAGTCTTAGCTCCTCATTTATGACGCTCTCAACTTCTATACCCCTTGATAACTCATCCTCTACATATAGTCCTTGTATATCTAGTTCAATGACCTTAGATATATATTGTTGTCTGATATTGCTACCTTCTCGTAGTAAAAGGCTTCCATTTTTATTATAGATGCTTTTGCCAAGCAACATTCCTTCTTGTAAGCAAAATGTTGGTATAAATCGCATTTATTAATCCTCCACCTTTTCAATACCTACTTCTGTAATCTTAATTATTCTTTCTTTATATAATCCTCCAATAGCCTTCTTAAAAGATCCTTTACTCATTGCAAATTCCTTGTTAATTTCTTCTGGTGAACTTTTATCATTGAGTGGTAAAAATCCACCGCTTCGCTCTAATTTACTTAAAATAAAGGCTGCGTCTTCACCTACTTGTATAACCGCTTTTTCCCTAAGGCTCAGATCTAATTTACCATCATCTCTTGCCTGTAGTACTCTTGCTTCAATTTTATTTCCTACTTTATAGTTACCATAAAAATCGCTTGCGTGTATTAAACCAAAAAACTTATTATCCACTGCTACTAATGCCCCAAAATCTTCTTTAATACTATAAATCGTACCTGTTATTCGATCATTTTCTTTGTAAGGTGATTCGCTACTCAGAAGTCTTTCTATATACATCGTTGCAGACAATCTGTCACTTTTATCAATATAAAGTCCAAATAAATATTTTCGTCCTTTTTCTACTGGAAAAACCTGCTCTGTAAAAGGTAAAAAGAGGTCTTTTTCTAATCCCCAGTTTAAAAATGCGCCTATTTCGTTTACTTCAATAACTTTAAGAACCTCAAGTTCACCTAGGGTTATCCGTGGGGTATTGGTTGTTGCAATAAGGCGATCTTCAGAGTCCCTATATACAAACACCTCTATATCGTCTCCTACACTGGCACCTTCTGGGACCTGTTTTTGTGGCAATAAAATATCATTGTATTCACTTTCTTCACTTGTATTTAAATAAACACCTATTAGAGATTCTCTAATAATTTTCAAACTTTGTACTTTACCTAATGCTATCATTTATATTTCCTCCTATTCAATTAAAAATGGTTTGTAAAATCAATTAAAAGTAGCAAGGCTAAATTTTCCCTGCTACTTTCTTATTATTATATGTCTTTGCCAAATACCTCTTTGTTTTTCAGAATATACTCGACTCCGGATATAACTGTAGAAATTAAAGCGCCATATATTAAAAATGTAGCCAATGCTTTTATATACACGTTCGCAACGGGAATAAGTAATATAATAATCATAAAAATTTGAAAGTTAGTTTTAATCTTTCCCCACCAACTTGCTGCTATAACCACATTTTTGGATGCTGCTATAATGCGCACACCAGATATGGTAAATTCTCTTATTAATATGGTAATAACAATCCAAGCGGGCAAATTTCCAGCCGGAACTGGCCCGATTTCAATAAGAGCTACCATTGCCGCTGTAACTAGCATTTTGTCGGCTAATGGATCTGCAAATTTACCAAAATCTGTAATCAGATTTTGGGACCTTGCAATATAACCATCTAAAAAATCAGTAAAACTAGCAAGTGAAAAAACCCCAAGTGATACCCATAATCTTAGTTGCATGGTCTCACTCCATGGTAATAGTAACGTAGCCATAAAAACAAATACTAAAACAACTCTAGATACTGTTAATTTGTTAGCTAGGTTCATCTTCCATCTCTCCGATCAAGTCATATTCATGTGCGTTTAAAATCTTAACATTCACCATATCACCCGATATTAACTCTCCGTCATATTCAATGAAAACCTTTCCATCAATATCTGGTGCATCTTTGTATGTTCTTCCAATATATACTTGCTCATCCGGTAATTTACCCTCAATAAGCACTTTGGTTGTCCTACCTACCATTTCTTCGTTTTTATCAATACTAATGTGTTGTTGTAAATTCATAATAATATCTCTTCGCTTATCCATGATTCTTTGATCAATTTGATTTGCCATAATGGCTGCTGGTGTCCCTTCCTCTTGAGAGTAGGTAAATACCCCTAGCCGATCAAATCTAGTTTTTTCTACAAAGGCCACTAGACTTTCAAATTGCTCCTCAGTTTCTCCTGGAAAACCTACAATTAATGTTGTCCTTAAGGAAATTTCTGGGATTTCATGACGCATTTTTGCTATTACTGTATCTAGCTGCTCTCTAGAGCTTCTTCTTCCCATTTGTTTTAACACTTCATTATCGGCGTGTTGAATAGGCATATCTATATATTTACATACTTTAGGCTCATTTTTAATGGCCATAATTAACTCATCTGTAATTTCTTCAGGGTAGCAGTATAATACTCTTATCCACTCTAATCCTTCAATTTTACCTAGTTCATGTAGTAATTCAGGTAATCTTTTTTTACCATAAAGATCTATTCCGTAGCGTGTTGTATCTTGCGCTACTAAAATTAATTCCGTTACACCTTGTGCTACCAGGTTTTTGGCCTCCAGTAGTAAACTTTCCATTTCTCTACTTCTATATTTCCCCCTAAGCTGAGGAATAATACAATACGTGCAAAAGTTATCACAACCTTCTGCAATTTTAAGAAAGGCATAATAGCCAGCTGTTGTGAGTATTCTTGGTGTTTCATGGTCCATAGCCCTGTCTATATCACTAAAATGTGTAACCTTTTCGCCTTTACCTTCTAAAACCTGAGTAACAATAGTTGCTATTTCATCATATGAGGTCGTTCCTATTACGGCATCTACTTCAGGGATCTCTTTTAGAATTTCATCTTTATAACGTTGCGCCATACATCCCGTTACAATTAGCGCCTTACAGTTGCCTGTTTCTTTGTATTGGGCTAGTTGTAGTATGTTTTCAATGCTCTCTTCTTTTGCATCTTCTATAAAGCAACAAGAGTTTAAAACGAGTACATCTGCCTCGCTTTCATCCCCAATAAGGGCAAAGCCTGATTTATTTAATATTCCCAACATGTTTTCTGTATCCACTAGGTTTTTATCGCAACCTAGTGATACGAATGCTATTTTAGTTCCCAATTATATTTTCCTCCAATATTTTCGAAGCTGATATGACGCAGTTATTCATAAGCATGGCGATCGTCATAGGACCAACGCCGCCAGGTACTGGGGTGATTAAACTGGCCTTTTCAATACATCCGTCAAAATCTACATCTCCGCAAAGTTTTCCATTTCCTAGCCTATTCATTCCTACATCAATAATCACTGCATCTTTTTTAATCATATCTTTTGTAATAAGTTTTGGCACACCTACGGCCGCTACTATTATATCGGCTTGTCTTACAATGTCACCCAAGTCTTTTGTTCTAGAGTGACAGATTGTTACAGTACCGTGCTCTTTTAATAATAACATACTTATAGGCTTTCCTACAATATTACTTCTTCCCACAACAACACAGTGCTTTCCTTCGATTGTAACATTAGAGCGTTTTAATAATTCAATAATACCTGCTGGTGTACAAGACACAAAGCCTTCTGCCCCCACCACAAGGGCGCCAACGCTCATAGGATGAAATCCGTCTACGTCTTTTTTAGGGTTAATTGCAAGCAAAACCTTTTGCTCATCAATATGTTTAGGTAATGGCAGCTGAACAAGTATACCATGTACGGCTGGATCATTATTAAGTGTCGCAATAAGTTCCAAAACTTCCAGCTCACTAACTTCACTTGGCATTTCATACGAAAAAGATTTAATACCTATATATTCACAGGCTTTCTTTTTACTTCCCACATACACTTTAGAAGCCGGGTTATCACCCACGAGAACAACTGCAAGTCCAGGATGCACGCCTTTTACTTTAAGGGCGTCTACCTTGGATATAAGCTCATCCTTAACTAAGTTTGAAATATGCTTACCATCTATAATTATATTTTCCACTTTATCTCTCCTTAAAATCATTCTTTTATTAAAATAGTCCTTTTATTTTACCCTCTTTATCTACATCAATGGCATTTGCTGCAGGCTTTTTAGGCAATCCTGGCATTGTCATTACATCCCCTGTTAGGGCAACAATAAATCCTGCTCCGGCTGAAACCCTCATATCACTTATAGTAATTGTAAAGCCTGTAGGCCGGCCTAGTAAGGTTGGATCATCTGATAGTGAATACTGATTTTTCGCCATACACATTGGTAG
>DUUM01000112.1 GCA_012841565.1 Candidatus Epulonipiscium sp.
TAATAAACTGAAAGAATTTGCCAAGATGATAGGTGTAATGACGGAGTGTATCAGGTGAATAATTTCGAATACTTAGCGCCAAGGTGATTTGATCAATAAGATAAGAAAAATTAGATTGTGACATAGTCTTAACTCCTTTTATAATGGATTATAACCATATAGTACTCCTGATATTCAGGCAAAGTAATAGTAAAATCTTATATAAAGCTATTTATTCTAGATGGCTCTGATTTGAATAGCCAAATAAAATACAATAAAGGGGGAAATATGTATGTTTACTAACTGTCTTCAAATTTTTCCAAGTTCTGATATGAATAAGACATCAGGATTCTATGAACTCCTTGGCTTCAGAGCAGTAAGTTATCTTGACTCTGTGGAACCTCATATTTGTCTATATAAGGATCGAATAGAGATAGTTTTAACAAAATCAAATCAAGAATATATAGTGCCTAATCGAGAAATTCATGGATATGGATATGATGCATATTTAATTACAGATAACCAAGAGGAAATGGAGAAAGGTTTTAGTGAATTAGGAGTTAAAATTGTACGATCTCTATCAACGACAGATTACAACAATAAGGAATTTGTTTTTGAAGATATAGATAGAAGATGGATTGCGGTTGGTAAGAAACAATGAATAGGGTGGAATAATCGTTGATTAGTATTAACCTATTTTATTAATACAAATGGCTTTATTTATACCATATACATCTCAGCGGTTACTGTGATATTAAGCACCATTGGAATATATTTTATTGAGTTCAAGCAGCTTGGAATGACCATAGGAGATTCTCTATGGTGGAGTTTTGTAACAGCGAGTACTGTTGTATTAATACTTATTGGAATAGGATTTGTTGGAATGCTGACTGGAACTATTGCTACATATTTTTTGCAATTTAAAAAGGTTGCAAAGATTGATTCTAAATCTAAAGCAATAATAGATATTTCATATTTGTGGATTGGACTGTTGTAGATTACTGGTAAGGCTTAGCCAACCACCATTACAGAGCGTTGTGTCGTTGTCAATTTAAATATTAATGGCTATAAAAATCATATGAAGTTTTAAGCATATAAGCTAGCTAGGCTAGTAGATAAAAAAATACCCCACCGGATATCCTTTAGTTTGTAGGTTAAGGAATACGGGGTGGGGTATTTTGGGTAGGTTATTATTGCCCTTTGAAGAAGTTAACGTCGGGATTTTGACCATCTAGGATTGTTTTGACGCGCAGACCGACGAGAGGGTTGTAGTCTGGGTGGGTCAAAATGTAGAAGCTTTCGTCTTCGATGCCTTGAAATACGTTCATGCCGATGGAGTCGATAGGCATACCTGTTGTAATAACATGGTTTGCACCTCTTTGGCCTGCTTGGTAGGCTGGGCTAGTGTAGTAAGGATCATTTTTGTCCATGGCGAATTTTCCTTCACGTCTTGAGTCGCAATGATGGAGATCTGTTTGAATATAGCCTGGACAGAAAACGGAAAGCTTTATTTTGCCACCGAGTTCTTGAAGTTGGTAGTTGACGGATTCACTGAGTCCGACGTTTCCAAACTTTGTCATGTGGTAGGTAGGCATAGCAGGGGAACTCACGAGTCCTGCAATGCTAGCTACGTTTACAATATGACAGTCTGTATCTTGCTCTAGCATGATGGGTACGAATGCTTTTAGACCATATAGGGTGCTGTTAAGGTTGGACTGAATAATGTAGTCCATATCTTTAATTGGAAGTTCCCAAACCTTACCACTTACAACAACACCTGCGTTGTTGACTAACAGATCAACTTGTCCAAATTGGCTAATTGTTTCTTTTGCAACTTGTTCAACTTGGTCATATTCGGTTGCATCTGAAAGAAGTGCAAGAACCTCTGCGCCCATTTCTTTAAGCTCAGATTCAGTTTTAGCGAGGTTTTCCTTGTCAAT
Organism: Candidatus Epulonipiscium sp.; assembly: GCA_012841565.1. Next base: position 1,920 of record DUUM01000112.1, read on the forward strand.
ATCTGTTATAACAACTTTCATGCCTCTTGTCACAGCTTCTATAGCAAGTGCTTTTCCAATACCATTGGCGCCACCTGTAATAACAGCTACTTTATCTTTGAAAATTTTCATATTGGCCTCCTTATAAAATATATGCTTTTTCCATTCCACTTTCCATTGCTTGTCCGATACGTGCTGGCTGTTTAGCATCACCTAGAACAAATACATTGCTAAAATTATCTTTAAAAGTCTGAACCTGCTCATTATTTACTTTAACTCCGAGTGAAAGGATAACAGCATCAGCGTCCATTGTGGATACTTTATTTGAGAATGTGTTAAGAACGTGAATACCTGTTTCAGTAATTTCCATTAATCTAAGACGAGGAATCATGTTAACATGGTGCTTTTTAAGACGCATGGTTACATCAATCACATTTACTTTATAGGCGCCTTTTGCAATCTCGTTTTGCATTTCAATAACAGTTACCGTGTTATTCATTTCAGCTAGATATTCTGCTGTTTCAAGTCCAGTTAAACCACTACCAACGACAATCGCCTTTTTATCTTTTAGCACAACTCTGCCACTTAAGATATCTTCGATTGTACAGACGTTTTTGCCATCAACACCAGGTATGGTAGGAATGTTTGGTTCTGCACCTTGTGCTACAAATACAGCATATGGGTCTAGAACTTTGATTGCTTCAACTGTTGCAGCAGTATTCATTCTTACTTCCACATGAAGGCGCTTCATTTCAGATTCTAAATGATTTAAAAAGCCATCAAGTTTTGTTTTAAGAGGAGGCTTGCTTCCAAGATATACGGAACCACCTAGCACATCTCTTGCTTCAAAAAGAACAGGTTTAAATCCACGCTCTGCTAAAGTGATAGCACTTTGCATGCCAGCAGGACCTCCACCAACAATGGCAACCACGCGGTCATTGCCGGTTTTCTCAAGCTTGTCAAATTCCATTTCTCTCCCCACTTTAGGATTAACGGCACATTTTAGACGCTTGCCTGACATTAATTCTTCTATACAGTATAAGCAAGAAACGCAGGGTCTGATTTCATCATGACGGTTTTGCTCAGCTTTATTTGCCCATTCAGGATCGGCTAATTGGCCACGGCCGATAGCTACAAAATCTAAGTTATCTTCCTCTAATAAAGTGTTGGCAAAGTTAGGGGTGCGAATAACGTTACAGGCTATAACGGGAATCTTAACGGCAGCTTTAATAGCTTTGGCAAGATGACGTTTCCAGCCTTCAGGATATGAAATTGGTTCAATAATTGTGAGTACAGAGTCATAAGTACCTGAACTGACGTTAATGGCATCAACACCAATACTTTCGAGTGTTCTAGCTATTTTAGTAGCTTCATCAAGTTTTAAACCACCATCCAGGAATTCATCTCCATCTATTCTTACTGAAATAGGGAAGTTTTTACCACAAATATGTTTGATACCCGTAATGATTTCAGTTATAAAACGCATTCTATTTTGGAGATTTCCCCCGTACTTATCGGTTCTTAGATTAGTAAGTGGGCTTAAAAATTGCCCAATCAGATAGCCGTGAGCAGCGTGAAGTTCAACGCCATCAGCGCCAGCAACTTGAACGATTTTTGCCCCTTTTACAAAAGCTTTTACTAATCCTTCAACTTCAGTAGTTTCAAGTGCACGAGGCATTTCACCGATAACATTTGACATAACTGCACTAGGCGCAACGATTTGTCTGCCACCAATAAAACTTGCATGAGATTGTCTTCCAGGGTGGTGAAGTTGGAAGAATATTCTTGAATCATAACGGTGAACAGCTTTTACTAACTTTTCTAGCCTTGGGATTTGGTAAGTTTCAGTTGCACAGAGTTGATTTTGAGTTCCAACACCGTACTCATCATCGATTCTTGTGATTTCAGTGATTATTAATCCACATCCACCTTTTGCACGTTCCTCGTAATAACGAATGATTTCATCTGATGCTTCCCCAGTAGAGGTTGCAAAAGATGTGCCGATAGCAGGCATAACAATTCGGTTTTTGAGCTCTAAAGTGCCAATTTTACCAGGTGTAAATAGTTTATTCTTTCCCATTTTATGTACCTTCCTTCTTTTCTCATATGATTACCTTTATAAAGGGCTTGTTAAAACTATAACACTAGCTGGGGAAACAAGATATGTATGAAAGTCCAAAAAAAACTTAACAGACTATGCACTATGCACTGTGCAGCGTGCTATAATGATAATTAAAGGGGGAAAGGTCTATGAGTGTTACATTTAAAGATATTTATCATCAACTAGAAAAAAATGTTATAAGGTCCAATTTAGTAGAAAAGTTGGCAGAAATAGAATTAACGGAAGTTAGATTGTTAGTTAAAAATCAAGGAAAATTCAAAAAAGGCGCAGTTTACGTAGGTACCATGAGCTTTATTCATAAACATAGTATTGCATTAAAGGATGCTAATCTCATCGTGATCAATGATTCAACAGAACCTTTTGATCTAACTTCTGCAGGTGTGAATGCGTCTATTGAACTGGATAATAGCTGTGATTTATTCGAGAGTTTTAATATGATTAGTGAAGTTTTTAATGACAATATAAAAATAAATAATATACGTGAATCTGAAGATCTTTATCAGGTGGCAGATAGGGCGGCTAAATTACTGAAAAATCCTATTATTTTTATTGATAGTAGCTACAGAGTACTGGCTCATTCAAAGACTCACCCCATAATGGATACAGTGTGGAAAGATAATATAGAAAAAGGATATTGCTCTTATGAATTCATTGCCTATGTCCGCAATATGAAGGATGTAAAACAAGCGTTTAATAATTCAACACCCTTTATTTTAAGCTGCTACAAAAGCCCCTTTAAAAGGTATGCCTCAAAGTTCTTTTTAGGTGGGAAATTAGTGGGGCACATGATTGTACTCATGGAAAATGAGGAGCTGGATGCCAGAGAAAGAGAGCTTGTAATGGAAATATCACAAATTGCAGCCATCTCTTTTCAAAACAATTTAAGTAAAAAGAATTTAAATCATTTGGGATATGAAAACTTTCTAATGGATCTGATAGACAATAAAATCACAGATTTAGAAACGTTAAACGAAAAGATTAAGATCTATGATGAAAGTTTCAGGAGTCAGATGGTTATTTTAGCTCTAGAAATAAGTGGATTTGATGCATCGCAAAGGCCAGTAGGTTATCTTTCTAAGGAAATTGAAAAGATATTAAATAGAAGACATATTTATTATGAAAATCAGATAGTGGTTTTGTATGATTTTAACCACACTAATTTTGAGAATATAGATACCGTAAAACACTTAAAGGAGTTTGCCTTAGAAAACAACGTAATCATCGGAGTTAGCAATGTGTTTTCGGATTTGACCTTAAGCCGAAAGTATTATTTAGAAGCTAAAAAAGCCATTGAGCTAAGGGAAAAAATGGACAATCCAGATCAGCTCATAGAATTTAAAGATGTGGGATTCTATGCGCTTCTGAATGAAGCTGAGGGGCTTGGGATTGATGTGGAAGCATATATTCACCCTAGTTTAAGGGTTTTAAGATTATATGATCAGGCAAATCAGACGGATTTGTATAATACTTTATTTATGTATTTGAAGACTAATCAAAATTCTGTTTATACGGGTAGTGAGTTGTTTTTGCATAGAAATACGGTGAAATATCGGATTGATAAGATTGTGGAGATTACGGGGATTGATTTGGCGAGTGCTTATGAGGTGTTTAGTTTGATGTTTTCTTATAGGACTGTAGGGTTTAGGTTGAATGTATCTTAAGAAAAACGTATAATATAATTAGATGTAGTATACAAAATTAAAAAGAAATAGTTTAATGGGAATAATTTAAACAAAATAAAAATAATTTGTTAGGAAGTGAAAGTATGAAAGATAAGTTGAGTGATGAAAATAAAATCCCCAAAAACAATAAACGAGACTGGATTGAAACAATAATGATAGGAATTGTCGTTATTGTGATAAATGTTTTTTTCTTTAACATTACCGTTGTAAGAGGAGATTCCATGAATCCAACTCTAGGGGATGGTGATAGGTTGATATTAAAAAAATATGAAACATTATTGAACATTGAAGAATATAACAAAGGAGACATAGTGGCATTCAAATCCCCAATAGATAAAGACAACAGATTTTTTATCAAAAGGGTTGTTGGTATCCCTGGAGATAAAATAAATATTATAGAGGGAAACTTATATATAAATGATGAATATATAAAGGAACCTTATGTTGAAAATGAATGCTTTACCGAGTCACTCTCATACGGCGCAAACTTTATAGTCCCGGAAGATCAGATTTTTGTAATAGGAGATAATAGATCCCCGGGGGGAAGTAATGATAGTAGAAGTTTTGGAAGTATATCTATAAAAGAAATAAAAGGGAAAGTAGTGCTTAGAATTTTCCCTTTTAATAAAATAGGCAAGGCATTAGATAATAGATAGTACTAGGTAAAAGCAACCAATGATATATAATTTTAGGGGGATAGCCATAATGTCAAAAGTTAATTTTGAAGGAGGCATAAATGAAAGGGGTAAAATGTTTTTTTGAGACGGATGAAAGATATAAATTAACGGTCAATAGCTATGTGAGAATAGATGGCGTTTTTGCAGTAATCGCTTACTTGTTAGTGATGGTTGTTTATTATATTATAGGGAAAATTTATGCTAATAACAGCTTCAACTTGGGGAGCCAAGTTAATGTGTTATTAGCGGTAGTGTGTATTATCTATATATTGATTAGAAAGCAAACAATGGAATCAATTGGTTTTGGAAAACGTAATATTATTAAATCTATAAAACTTGGAATTATTGCTGCGTTCATTATTTTTTTAGTTAATCTCATTCCAGGTATTGTTGGTGGAAGGCAGCTAAATTCAATTTCAAAATTGGGTTCTAAGTTTCTCTACTATTTTATTATAATAGCACTTGTAGAAGAGATTGTTTTTAGAGGATTTATTCAAACTAGAATTTACGGCATATGCAAGAAACCTATAATTGGTATTCTAATAACAGCATTTATGTTTATGTCCATACACATTCCTTTTCAGATGGGAAAGTCACATATGGATTTTCTTACATACTTATTAAACAATTTCGCCACACTCATATTTACATTTGGTTGGCACGTCATATTCAATTTTATGTATGTAAAATATAACTCTATAGCAGCGCCGTTGATTTTTCATACGATCATGAATTGGAGCAATTATTTGTTCATTGGGTGAATGTAGAATACATGACAGGATTTAAGACGATAGATAATTGGATGATGATAACAGAAAGATAATAACAAAAAGATAATATAAGGGTTCATAAATATAGGGGGCATTATGGAAGCAATTACACTGATTTTTCCTACAAAGGAATATGAAACACAAGTTATGGCGTATAAAAAAGAATTTGAAAAAACTGGGGATAGTATGGATGGTACAGCTGGACTAAGTAACGCTGTAAGTTTTGATGAATGGTTTTCTGCCGTCATAGATAATTCAACAGAAGAAACTGTAAGAACTGGGCTCGTTCCAGCATCTACCTATTTAGCAATCAGGAATGAGGACCAAAGAGTGGTTGGAATGGTAGATATCCGTCACATATTAAATAATTACTTATTTCAATTTGGTGGGCATATTGGGTACAGTGTAAGGAAATCAGAGCGTAAGAAAGGATATGCAAAAGAAATGCTGGGCTTGGCATTGGAAAAATGCAGAGATAGGAATATGGGGAAAGTCCTTATTACTTGTGATAAGCAAAATATAGCATCATCAAAAACTGTTATCTACAATGGCGGTGTATTAGAAAATGAAGTTTTAGAAGGAGAAGGAATTACTCAGAGGTATTGGATCTCGTTAGGGGAATAAAATATGCTATTTTATTATGCAAGGGATAAGGAGTAAGCCAATGATAGCCACGACAACAGCAAAACTTATCAATATCTTACCAGGTAAATATGTCACATACATATCTAAAAAAATTGTTGATAAATATTTGAAAAAATATGCCAACATAAATATAGAGGAAGTGAAAATTTAAAGGGAATAAAAATACCTACTATCTTTATATGTAATCATTTAAGTAATTCTGATGGATTAGTTTTGAATAAAGTTTTAAAAGAGATTGATCCAACTTTTGTGGCGGGTGTAAAGCTCTCAGATAATGCTCTTACAAGTCTAGGTGTGAATGTAATAAAGACTACGAATATAATACCTAACACCGCGGATAAAGAAGGTCTTAAGAAAATCATTAAGATTGTTAGACGAGGGGAAAGTATATTGATATTCCCAGAAGGAACTAGAAGTAGAGTTGGCAGCTTAATAGAAGCCAAGAAGGGGATAATTCTTATAGCAAGAATGACAGGGGCTCCTATTATACCTCTTGGCTTATATGGAACAGAAAAGCTGTTACCTATAAGCCAAGAAGGGGATATATATGGGGAATTATAAATGTAGAAAATTATTAAAACATTATTTTTGGGGGAATTGCGATACGGGTGTAATCTTTATATTTCTTTCTCTTTTCATTTGGGATAAGACTGAAAACATGATAACTGTGGCAATAGCATTTTCAATTCCTATTATCATTGATACTGTAATTGACTATTATTTTTCCGGATTAAGTGATAAGAATAACAGGATAAAACTTATGATAATAGGCAATATAGGGTCTTCAATCTTTTTGGGTTTATATGGGGCTTCTAGCAATATCTATATATTATATGGATTTATTTTTCTAAAATCCTTATTTGCCAAATTATATCAAAGTTCATTAGCACCTTATATACGAGAAAATATTGAAGATGATAGTTACATGGAATTTATCTCGAAAAGAAACATACAAATTAGTTTGGGTGCTTCAATGGGTGGTCTTTTTCTTATGCTTTTATATGGTTTTACTGAAAGTATTCCTTTGGTTTTTATTGCTTCAGGATTGATAGAATTGTATTCTACAGTTTATTTACTAAAACTGGATGATATCAAAACTCAAAGGAATAAAATAAAGGAAGATTTAGCTGATTTAGATTGGATGAAATATATTACACTTATTTATACAGTTGAAGGGTTTGCAATAGCTTTAATAATGAATAGAATGATTATATATATGCATGAATTTAAAAAGGTTGGTGTGCAAAAGGTAGGCTTGATATTTTTTATAGTTTATGGCATTTCTAATATTATGGCAGCTAAACTGTATAAAATGTTTAATAAATTTGCTTTAAAGACTATGTTTTTAATTTCATTTACTTCTCAATCTATATTATTAGCTCTTTTTACGACTATAAATCAAATATATATAGTTATTGCTATTTGGTTTTTCTTTGAACTAGTATCCAATATAACCGATATATATTCTAATGATAAGATAAATCGTAGCATCTATACAAATGTAGGGAAAAAACTATCCAAATTTAGAATTACAATTGCTTTGGGGAGTATTCTAGGACAACTTGTAATAAGTAAAATATGGGATGAATTAGGCGTTAACACTAGTTTTTATTTTTCAAGTGTGATTCTAATTATTTTATCCTTTATTATTTTATTTAGGAGCGAGAAAAACTTAGAAATGGAATATTGACTGGAGGACTTAAATTGAAAAACTTAGAAATAGGAGACCACATAGGGATATTTTCACCATCATCGCCTATAACATACACAGTTCCCAAGAGATTTAAGAGGGCCAAAGCTTTTTTAGAGGCTAAAGGGTTTAACCTAATCGAAGGTACATTGACTGGAAAGAGTGATTATTATAGATCAGGGACTATAAAAGAAAGAGCTCATGAGCTAAATGATTTGATTAGGAATCCTAAGGTAAAGTGCATCATGTCTACCATTGGAGGGATGAACTCCAATTCCATCCTCCCTTACATAGATTATGAGGCTTTTAGGAAAAACCCTAAAATAATTATAGGTTATTCAGATGTTACTGCGATTTTGCTGGCAATATACGCAAAGACAGGAATAGTCACATTTTATGGACCAGCACTAGTTGCATCTTTTGGTGAATTTCCTTTATTTGCAGATAATACATATGGATATTTTAAAGAAATACTGATAGATGAGATTCCTATCCCCTATGAATTCCCAATGCCGGAATTTTGGACAGAGGAATATATAGACTGGACTGAGCAGGAGAGAGAAAAAAAGGGACAGAAAAATCAATGGATGACTGTTTATAACGGCGTAGCAAGCGGAAGATTAATAGGAGGTAATTTAAACACCATGCAAGGTATATGGGGAAGTGAATATATGCCAGAGATAAAGACGGGGGATATACTTTTTATTGAAGATTCTTTAAAGGATATAGCAACCATTGAAAGAAGCTTTTCCTTACTAAAATTGAATGGTGTCTTTGATAAAGTTTCAGGTATTATTCTTGGAAAACATGAACTATTTGATGATATGAAAACGGGTAGAAAACCTTATGAGGTTTTGTTAGAAGTTTTAGGAGAGAGAAAAATCCCTTTTATCGCAGATTTTGACTGTTGCCATACACATCCAATGTTAACATTGCCAATAGGTGCTGAAATTAGGTTAGATGCGACCAATAAAAAAATAAGTATGATGACAAGATGTTTTAAATAGCATAAGGAGCACAAATCTTAGTAGATATATTATCTGTTAGATCAGATATTACAGAATATGCAATTATTGAGAGTGCTTTAATATACCCTATGAGGGGAACCACAGCATTAACAGTACCCACATTCAAGTTATTTTATGGATTAGTGAAGAAAAAATGGTTTTCAAAAATGCAATCAAAAGCACTTTTTATACCTGATGGCCTATTTGAGCAATATTATGAGGATAGTCTTAAAATATCCAAGCAATCATTAATTAATATTACCATTAGTAATGGTAACTATAATATAAGAGAAAACATCACGAATACGAGAGCTAAAGTAATGATCATTGTTGGTGATAAGGAATTGAAAATAATGAAGAAATCAGCAAAAAGACTCCATCAAATGATTAAAAGTAGCCAATTATGTATTATGAAAGGAATGGGACACGGAGAAATTAGTTTAGTATATCAAAAAGAATATCTTCAATTAGTAAAATCTCTATTTATAACCAATATGTAGAGAAAAAACTATTTAAAATGATAGATCAATAGGTAAAATGTTGAGCACTTCAAGTTGAGCATTTCAAAAGGAGGAAGGTATGAAAAGGATTCGAAAGGTTGGCTTGTTCTTATTAGTATGCTATATGTGTTTGTTGATTTTCTGGATGTTTTTTGGATTTGGCCGGTATACATACTCGGAATTCAGATACAACCTGATTCCTTTTTCAACAATAGAAGATTTTCTTAACTTCAATCAATTCAATACGAAAAGGTGGGTAATCAATCTAATTGGGAATGTTGGTGTATTTGTACCCTTTGGTATTTTATTGCCTTTTGTATTTGAAGAACGAATAGGCCGACTATATGTCAAATTTATAATCGGTCTATTCGTGTTAGAATTAACACAGTTATTATCAAGAAGAGGCGTTTTCGACATCGATGATTTATTATTAAACTCAGTAGGGTTTATGGTTGGTTATGGAAGTTATAGAATAGTAGTTAAATATCTAATTTAGATGTAGCATGATCCTTTTCACTTTTTAAAGATGAATTATGATCTACAGTACCAGATGATATTTCCCAATGTATAATAAAAGTTAAAATAAACCTAAGTATTACGATAGAAGCCAGTATTATTAGCTCGTCTAAAGTTCTAATCATAAGGGTTTTTAGTATCTCAGCTCCCATCTTGAATTCAAGTCCTAATGCTAATGCTCTTGCAAATTCTAGCTTGATACTGTCATTAGAAAAATCGAAAAGCCTTAATGCATATTTACCAAAAGCTTTTAATGCACCCAGCGTGATAATAAATACACCCATGGCTTCCATCATATGAACGATGACAGGAACTATGTAAGATATAATGTTTTCTAAATTCATAAAAAAACCTCCCTACTCTTTTTAATACAATCTTACCAAAACTAGTCTATAATAACAAGAGAGACTACAATTTATATTTCCAGGGAAATTAGGATGTAATATAACATATTAGGAGGTGATATATAATGCCATTATTAAAAAACTTGATTAATAATTTAGGGTATGTGACACTGATTGCTTTTATTATTTCTAACCTATCTATCTTTAAAAAAATGATTCACAAAGATGAATTTTCAAAAGGAGATCTTATTATATTATCTCTTATTTTCTCTATCTTTGGGATTATGGGAACTTATAGCGGGACAGAAATCCATGGGGCTATTGCTAACACAAGGATTATAGGTGTTATATCAGGTGGATTACTGGGGGGCCCTTTTGTTGGAATTGTATCAGGGGTCGTAGCTGGTATCCATCGCTATGTTTACAATATAGGAGGGATTACGACAATCCCTTGCGCGATTGCCACAGTTCTTTCAGGTTTAGCATCGGCTTACTTATATATAAAGGGTACTAAATACCCAAAATGGTTTTATGGTTTTGTTGGGGGATTCTTAATGCAAAGCATAGAGATGATCCTTATCTTAATAATGTCTAAGCCATATGATAAGGCCTTATTTATTGTAAAGAGTATTTATTTACCTATGACTTTTACAAATGCACTAGGTATTTGCATCCTTATTTTAATGATACAAAAAATAGTGAACGAAAAGGAACAAATGGCAGCTAAACAATCGGAAATAGCCCTTGATATAGCGGCTAAGACCCTCCCTTATTTTAGGGACATTAATCATGATTCTTTGGCAAAGGTTTGCCAGATTATCAAGGAGTCTACAGGGGCAGCAGCAGTTGCTATTACAGACAAACATACAATTTCAGCTCATGTAGGATTAGGAGCTGATCATCACATTAGTGGGGAAAATATTCAAACGACTTTAACCAAGGAAGTAATTGAAGACGGGGAAATTCGTATTTTAAATTCTGCCCAAGAAATAAAGTGTGCTTGTGAAAAGTGCCCTTTAAAATCAGCTATAATTGTTCCGCTTAAACAAAATGATAAAGTAATTGGGACACTTAAATTGTACTATGCCAAAGAAAATGGCATCTCCTCCATAAATGAAAAGTTGGCTGTTGGATTGTCACAGATTATATCCACCCAACTTGAAATTAGTAAAGTAAGTAAATTAGAAGAATTAGCTATTCAGGCAGAGATTAAGGCACTTCAAGCACAAATTAACCCTCATTTTTTATTTAACGCCCTAAATACAATCGTATCCTTTATTAGAATTAACCCTGAAGCAGCAAGGCAGCTGATTGTTAATTTATCAATTTATTTACGATATAATATAGAAGAAATAAGTACAGTTGTAGATATTCAAAGGGAACTAGAGCAGGTTAAAGCGTATGTGGAAATAGAAAAGGCGCGGTTTGGGGATAAGCTTGCAGTTCATTATGAGATTAATGAAGGAATTAATATTAAAATACCATCACTCATTATACAACCTTTAGTTGAAAACTCTATTAAGCATGGTATTTTAAAAGGCACTGGTTTTGGAAATGTATGGATTAAGATACAACAATATAATAATGACCAAGTAAAAGTCGTTATTGAAGATGATGGCATAGGAATGCCCCAGAGTATGATTCAAAGTTTACATGATGGCACTGCTAAAGAAAACAAAATAGGATTACCCAATGTTCATAATCGGCTTCAGTACATCTATGGGAAGGGCCTTACTATAGAAAGACTTGCGGTTGGAACAAAGACAAGTTTTATACTCTATGACAAATAATAAACTATATTATTAGGAGGTAAAATAGTGAACTGTATTATTGTAGATGATGAGTCCCCAGCAATACAAGAACTTAGATATTTTGTAACAAATTTTAGTTCAATAAAAATACTAGAGGAGTTTGAAGATAGCTTAAAGGCGCTAGAGTATATTCAAAAGAATACTATAGACGTGATTTTTTTGGATATAAATATGCCAAAACTGGATGGATTAACGTTAAGTAAAGTGATTGCTACCCTTGACCCGGTGCCTATTTTAGTTTTTATAAGTGCCTATAAGGAATATGCCTTAGATGCTTTTCAGGTTGCAGCTTTTGACTATATTGTGAAACCATATTCTGAAGAAAGAATCGTGTCAACTCTTAATCGGCTAGAAGCATGTAAAAGCACTAAGTGTATCAATTGTAAACTATCATTATGGAAGAATGACAAACTTCATGTTGTCAATCTGGAAGATATTTATTATTGCCAGTCAGATGAACACGAAGTTGTCATTTACACAAAAAAAGATGAATATAGGATTACTTCAACAGTTAGTGGTTTCTATGAAAAATTGCCTCAAAACAGTTTTTTTAGATGTCATCGGTCTTATATAGTTAATATAGATAAGATAATTGAAATCATTCCATGGTTTAATAGCACTTATATGGTGAAGCTACAAGGATTAGAAAGAGAAATACCTGTTAGTAGGCAAAACATTGCACAGTTTAAGCAGTTGATGGGTATATAAATGTAGTTTATATACCTTTTTGGTTATTTGGTGGATAAGCCCCACTTAATTTTGTTTTGTGAACTATAATTAAAACAAAATTAGAGATGAGGGGGAATTTTAAATGATATCATTTTTATTATCAATTGTGGCTTTACTTGTAGGTTACTTTTTTTACAGTAAGGTAGTTGAAAAGGCGTTTGGGGCAGATGACACTATTAAAACACCAGCTACTAGACTTGCAGATGGTGTTGATTTTGTTGCATTACCATTATGGAAGATATTTTTAATTCAGTTTTTAAATATTGCGGGTCTTGGGCCAATATTCGGAGCTATTATGGGCGCCCTTTGGGGGCCGGCAGCTTTTCTATGGATTGTTTTAGGGTCTATATTTGCTGGTGGTGTCCATGATTACTTCTCAGGGATGTTGTCTGTCAGACATGATGGGGCAAGTATACCAGAAGTTGTTGGCATTTACCTTGGAACAGGATTCAAAAACTTTATGAGAGGTTTTTCAGTTATAGTTCTTGTACTAGTTGGGGTTGTTTTCCTAACAGGCCCTGCAGGACTTTTAGCAGGACTTACACCAGAAGTTCTAACGAAAGGTGTTTGGATTTATATTATATTTGCCTATTACATATTAGCTACACTTGTACCTGTGGATAAATTAATTGGAAAGATCTATCCTATATTTGGAATATGCCTTTTAATTATGGCGGTTGGTGTTGGTGGTGGTATTTTATTTGGAGATTTTACAATCCCCGAAATGACACTTGCCAATCTCCATCCTAGTGAACTACCTATGTGGCCACTGATGTTCGTAACCATTGCATGTGGTGCTATTTCAGGATTCCATGCAACACAATCACCGATGATGGCAAGATGTGTCACATCTGAAAAACAAGGCCGATCAGTATTTTATGGTGCGATGATTGCAGAAGGTATTGTAGCTTTAATTTGGGCAGCAGCAGCTATGACATTCTTTGGTAGCACAAGCGCACTAGCCTCTTATATGGCAGATAATGGTGCACAAGGTGGTGTTGTTACCATTATTTCCAATACGCTCTTAGGTAAAATGGGGGGGCTACTTGCTATACTAGGGGTTATCGCGGCTCCAATTACATCAGGTGATACAGCTTTTAGAAGTGCTAGACTTACCATTGCCGATATGTTTAAATTTAAGCAAGAACCTATTAAAAATAGATTAATGTTAACGATTCCCTTATTTGTTATTGCTTTTGGATTGACGAAAATAGATTTTAATATTATTTGGAGATACTTTGCATGGTCTAACCAAACCCTTGCCATGGTTGTGTTATGGACAGCAGCCATGTATCTTGCCCTTAGAAAACAATTTCACTGGATTGCTACAGTTCCAGCGACCCTTATGACCGCTGTATCTATTACTTATATTTTTATAGCCCCAGAAGGATTCCAACTACCAAGCACTATTTCTTATCCAGTTGGGATAGTAGCAGCTATCGGGGCACTTGTATGGTTTTTATTAGTGGCTAATAAAAAAACTAAAGCAAAATAATTTGATTATAAAATAACACCATAGTATCATGAAGTTTATAAGAGTCTGTAAGATAAGGAGAAATATATCTGCTTTGTCTTACAGACTTTATGTATTATACTAGAAATATAGGATATCCTAAAATTATAAAAAGGTGGTTAATATGACATATAAGGAAGTATTAAAACAAGCAAGGGAGAATCTGAACGGAAGTTGCAGAGTCTGCCCAGTATGTAATGGTAAGGCTTGTGCAGGAGAAGTACCAGGGATGGGTGGTAAAGGAACCGGACAAGCCTTTATGGCAAACATAGAGGCTCTTAAGAAGCATCAATTAAATATGCGGGTATTACATAAATGTACGAATCCAGATACGTCCATTGAGCTATTTGGAAAGAAGATGGGTATTCCTGTATTTGCTGCACCTGTATCTGGCACAACCCTTAATATGGGTGGGAAGTTTACAGAGGAAGAATATATCGCATGGGTTATTGGCGGATGCCTTGATGCGGGTATTTATCCAATGGTTGGTGATACCGCCATTGACGCATTTTTAGTAGCCAACTTAGCAGCCCTTCAAAAGGCAGATGGTAATGGTATTGCTATTATTAAGCCATGGAAAAATGAAGAAGTGATTCAAAAAATTCGTATGGCAGAAGCAGCAGGTGCCTATGCAGTGGGAATGGATATTGATGCAGCTGGTTTAATTACCCTTGCACTACACGGAAAGCCAGTTGGCCCTAAGTCAGTGGAGGATATAAAAGAAATCGTAGAAAGCACACAGTTACCTTTTATACTAAAGGGTATTATGACAGCTGATGAAGCAGAGCTAGCAGTACAGGCTGGCGTTGCGGCTATTGTTGTATCCAATCATGGTGGACGGGTCTTAGACCAAACACCTGGCACGGCAGATGTGCTTCCAGAGATCGCAGCTAAAGTAAAAGGAAGAGTCAAAATACTAGTTGATGGGGGCGTTAGAACGGGGGTAGATGTGCTTAAGATGATTGCCCTTGGGGCAGATGCAGTCTTAATCGGAAGACCCTTTGTAACAGCTTCCTTTGGGGGGCAAACAGAGGGTGTTACAACTTATATCAAGGGGATTGAAGATGACCTTAAATCTGCGATGATCTTAACAGGATGCAATTCTATAGGAGACATTACAAGTAGAGTGATTGCTTAGGGGATTTGAATACTAGATACTTTAATTGCCTACCCAGAAAAGGGTAGGTGTTTTTTTGGAGTAAAACATTTAATTTAAATATTAATGTAAAGTGTGCTTGACATGTAAGGTATGAAATAGTATACTAAGGATGTAAAGTAGACTTTACAAAAAGGAAGAGGAGGTATCTTAAATTGTGAAGAATAGGCTAGAGGAAATTAGAAAGCAAAGAGAGATTAGTCAGCAAGAAATGGCTACGATTTTGGAGGTTTCAAGACAAACAATCAGTTCATTAGAAAATGGTAGATATAATCCATCTATTATTTTAGCCTTTAAGATTGCTAGATATTTTGATATGTCAATTGAAGAAATTTTTATTTATGAGGAGGAAGAATAATGTTTTGCAAATCAATTAAACATAAAGGGTTTTGGTATGTATTAGTTGTTGTAGGTATTATGGCGCTAATAGTTGGAACAATAGGTCCTAAGATTATACCAGTTGAGCAAAATAATGTAGATATGTTAATGGGGATGTTTGTTGGGTTAGGGAGTGTATTTACGATCATAGGGGGTATTAAGTTAACTTATTATAAGAAAATTTCTGATGAAAAATTAAAGAAAGAAGAAATCGAATTACATGATGAAAGAAATATTCAAGTACTAAGAGCTGCCAATAGTGTTGCAAATGCTACTGCGACAATTCTTTTTGCAACAATGACTTTTATATTTGCAGGTCTTAATTATATCGTTCCAGCTTTTATTTCTCTTGGAGCAATGACCATCCAGCAGTTAATATTTTTTATAGCAAAAAAGCTGATTAATAAAAAAATGTAATGATGCTCGTTCTTTATAAGGGTCATTTTTGGAAAAGGGCTGCTCTCAATATAATGGGTGCAGCCCTTTGTTTAAAGTTTAAATCTTAAATTGTTGAATATGTTCCTCAAGAGTAATGGCCATATGAGCCATGGTTTGGTTTGCATCTGCCATTTCTTGAATAGCAACAGTTTGTTCTTCAGAAGAGGCAGCGATTTCTTCACTACCGGCTGCGGCTTGCTCAGCGACACTTGCAATATTAGTAACAGCATCACCAATTTCGATTGCGCTATTATCTAAAGCTTGAGCCGATGATGTAACTGTTCCAATAGCCTGAGAAATTAAGGACATAACATCAAAGATTTCATCAAAGGACTGAACCGTATTTAATAGGGCTACTTCTTGTTCTTCAATAGCTTGATCGGTTGCTTTGATTTCAATAACGGAATTATCAATGGTCATTTGTAACTCTTTGATAATCTGACCGATTTGGTCAACGGAATGACCTGACTGCTCAGCTAATTTCCTAATTTCTTGTGCTACTACGGCGAATCCTCTACCTGATTCACCTGCTCTAGCAGCCTCAATGGTAGCATTTAAAGACAATAGATTAGTTTGATCGGCAAAACTACTAATAACTTCTAGAATCTGGCCTATTTCTAAAGATTTTTGTGATAATTGGTTGATTGCAGCATTAAGATTTTCACCTGCTACTTTATTTTTATTCATAGTTTCTTGCTGCACAGCAATGGAATTTTTGCCGCTATAGAGTTTGTCGTGTGCAGTCTCAGCAAGTTGATTTGAATCATTCATTTCATTTCTAATACTATTAATCTCCCTAATAATCTGATCTACTTTATTATTAACAATATCAGCTGAAATGGATTGTTCTGTTGCGCCTTGGGCCATGTCAGAAATAGCGATAGCAACCTGCTCAGAGCTAATGCTAATTTCGTTAGAAGATACCCTTATGCCATCTGATGAGATGGCAATTAATCCACTTAACTCTTTTATTTTTGTAACCAAAGAATTAATTTTAGTAATCATAGAATTCATTGCCTGAGACATTTGTCCTATTTCATCCTTGGTTTTTATATTACTAACAACAGTAAAGTCGCCTGTTTCTACTTTGTTAAGTACCTGAATAAAGGTTTTGATTGGCCTTGAAATTGCCAGTGAAAAATAAACTGAGATAAGGGAAGCTATTGAAATGGCAATAATGGCCAGTATAGTGAAGCTCATTAATGTTGTTTGTAATGCTTTTTGCTGATAACCTTTTTGAGCCATAACTTCGGTGTCAATATCATCTATATAGTTACCTGTCCCAATAACCCAGTCAAAAGGTTCGAAATACATTGAAAAGGCTCTTTTTGGAAGAGGTTCAGTTTCGCCACTTTTGGGAAACCAGTATGTCGAATATCCACCCTCTTCGCTCATAGCATTTCCGATAATATCTTTCATATAAAAATTCCCTTTTAAATCTTGAGCATCTATTCTATTTGTTCCCTCGGTATCGTTTCCAAGTAAAACGACATTGGTACCATCGGTTTTATCAGCCCAGAAGTATCCACTTTCACCATATTTCGTATTACGCACTAAATCTGCACCTATTTGTTTTGCCTGTTCTAAGGTAAGCTCTCCTTTGTGGTGTTTGGTCTCTAATTCGTCTAACATAGATATAACGGTTTGAACCTCATTTCGTATTCGGGTGTCGAAATCATCTCTCAATTGAGTTTCAAAAGTTATAAGATTGTGTTTGTTTATTTTAGTAATGGAATAAATAGATGATCCGCCAATGAGAAGGAGTAAGATCATATTTCCCAGGACAGCAATGCTGACTATTTTCGTACTTATCTTTTTCATAATTTTCGCCTCCTAACAACTTATGTATGAGTAAATTACCTTGCTTCTATATGATTATAATAACATAATAATTAGAGAAAAGATACATCTATGGTTTATACTATAGTACAACTTTTGCAAGTTACTTTTGGAAGCATGAAATTTTTCGAAAATTAGTATATAATGAGAAAGAAGGAGTTAAAATAATGAATTATAAAATAATAACAAAAAATAAAATAAGATATATTACAATTCCAGAGCTAACCCGGTTAGGCCTTAACAACTGTTTTACAACACGGGATATGGATATAGGCATTAGAACTAATCCTTCTATCTTGGATATTAAAAATAACTTAATCTTAATTAATGAAACCTTAGATATAACCCCTAAGGTTATCTTTGGAGGTGTTCAAACCCACTCCAAAAATATTATGAGTGTTTTAGATATACACCAAGGGGAAGAAAATGATGTAGGCAGGTTCGTTCCTGATACGGATGGGTTGGTGACTAACATTGAAGATCTAGCTTTATTCACCACCTATGCAGACTGCACGCCCATTATATTATTTGACTCTGTTAAAAAGGTTCACGGGAATGTTCATTCGGGTTGGAGAGGTACACTTCAAAGAATTGGAAAAGAAGCGGTCAATAGAATGGTGGCGGATTATGGTTGTAACCCTGAACATATTATAGCCATTGTAGGTCCCAGTATTGGGAAAGATGATTTTGAGGTCGAATCAGATGTTATGCAGCAGTTCCAGGATGAATTTGATTTTCATGATCAGATTATAAGGCAAAAAGATGATATAAAATATCTAATTGACATACAGAAAACCAACAAAAGAATCTTACTAGAAAGTGGGATTCAAGAGAAAAACATTACGGTTATAGACTTATCTACCAAGTCAAATCCTATGCTTCATTCATATAGGCGAGATGGTAGTGAATTTGGACTTATGGGGTGTATTACCTGCTTATAAGAACTTATGAATGGGTGCTAAATAGAATGATTCGTTTTATCATACAATAATGAGAATAAGAAAAGGGGAACTCAAATGAAATATGTAGAAAAGACACTAAAGATTGAAACGATGTCAGAATCAGTACAGCTATGTGGTTATATTCCAGATAATTGTGAGGAAATTAATATAAACCGGAAACGACCTGCTGTTTTAATTCTTCCAGGTGGGGGGTACCAAATGGTATCAGAAAGAGAGAGAGAGCCTGTTGCGTTTAAATTTTTGGGAGAAGGCATATGTGCTTTTACGCTAAAATATACGGTAGAACCTACAACTGTATTTCCACAAGCCCTATGTGAGGCTGCACTTGCAATGGATTATATTAGAACACATGCAAAAGAATATAATATTGATGAGAATAACATTGCAGTTTGTGGATTTTCAGCCGGTGGCCATTTAGCGACGACCTTAGGTGCATTTTGGGATAAAGATTTTGTAAAAGATATTATAGGAAAGGATAAAAAAACACGTCCAGATAAAGTGATTTTATCTTATCCAGTTATTAGTTCAGGCGAGTATGCTCATAGAGGTTCTTTTGAAAACTTGCTAGGTGATAAAAAAGATGACTTAAAGAGTCTAGAATTTCTTTCAATGGAAAAGCAAGTTACAAAAGAATTTCCACCAGTTTTCATTTGGCACACTTTTGAAGATGATGCAGTCCCTGTACTCAATAGTATATTATTTGCAAAATCACTAGGGGAAAACAATGTTTTGACAGAAATGCATATTTACCCTAAAGGTGGACATGGGCTATCACTAGGGAATCATTTAGTATACGGAGATAAGGATTATAGCTACAAGCATGAAAGTAGTGAATGGATTGATAAAGCAGTTAATTTTATCTATAGATACTAAGCACATTAGGTTCTATAGTTTGAACACAAAGTCTTATGCTATAAAAGCATAAGGCTTTGTGTTGTGTAGTATTAAATAAAGATGGAAATAAAAACGTATACTGTGGTAAAATACAATATAAGCTAGTACAAAAGAAATGAGGACACAATGGAAAATAATTTTACGGATATAGGAATAAGTAAAGAACTACAAGAGGTATTAAAGAAGAGCGGGATATCTACACCAACTCCGATTCAAGTACTTACCATACCCAAAATAATGGCAGGGAAAGATATTTCAGCTAAAGCTCAAACAGGAACGGGCAAGACTCTAGCCTTTATGCTACCCCTATTTGAAAAAATAGACATAAGTAAAGGATATACTCAGGCCCTTATCATAACACCAACTCGCGAACTTGCCATTCAAATAACAGAAGAGGCAAAAAAGCTTACGAAATATAAAGATGTAGGTATACTAGCCGTTTATGGTGGGCAAGATGTAAAAAAACAAAAACAAAAATTAAAAAAAGGTCTAGAACTAATTATAGCTACCCCAGGTCGATTACTCGATCATATAGAACAAGGAACCACAGATTTATCTAAAATAGAGACTTTAATTATAGATGAAGCTGATGAGATTATTAATATGGGATTTTTTAAAGATGTAGGGATTATTATTAATAAAACACCAAAATCTAGACAGACACTTTTGTTTTCGGCAACTATGCCAAAAAAACTGGCCAATATGGTTGCAGATGTTATGAAAAATCCTCAAAGTCTAGTAGCTAAAGAAGACGATATTTTAGATGAGCAAATAGAAGAAATTATGATTCATACGACCCATAGGAAAAAGCTAGATGATTTATGCCATTACTTAGATGAAAACAACCCTTTTATGGCTATTATATTTTGTAGAACCAAGCGAAGAGTTAATGAGTTAACGACAAATCTTATTCAAAGAGGATATAATGTAGATGAGCTCCATGGGGATTTAACCCAGGGAAAAAGAGAAAGGACTATGAAAAAGTTCAGAGCCATGGAAACTCAGTATTTAATTGCTACAGATGTAGCGGCAAGAGGCCTTGATATAGAAGGCATAACCCACGTGTTTAACTATGATGAGCCAGAAGAGGATATTAAATATACACACAGAATAGGTAGGACAGGTAGAGCAGGAGAAAAAGGGATAGCAGTTACGTTTATAGTTAAGGAATAATAGAATAGAGTAAGAAAACAGAGTAGAATGAGAAGCTAGAATGAAGGAGAAGGTAAAATGAAGGGAAGAAAGATAGCAGTATTTAGTATGTTAATATTAATCAGTATAACAATGATTTTAACCCAAGCATTAGAGAGTAAAGAAGCCAAACAAGTAGAGGTCAATGAACAAGAGATTCAGCAACAGGCAAAGCTTCTAGGTGTGCCGGAGTCAATTACTCATAAAATATATGACATGATAACAAATACAGATACTAGCATGAATTACAGGAGAACAGGACCTGTTATTGTTCAAGATACCAAAAGTCCATTATTATTTACGGAGCTAAGTAGTCCTAAATGGGATTATAATGATGGAATGGCATTTAGGATTTGGCGAAGCAATCCAACGGCAGAAGATAACTACAAAAATAGTAGGACTTATATTGATTTAATCTGTTGGGAAACAACCTTATATGGGGATTCAAGACATGAAGTTAATAGTTCATTAGCAGTAACTTTTAATGGGACATTAGAATATGATCCCTATACAAGGCTGTTAAAGAATGCAAATCAAGCAGTATTAGGTGACAGGGCCCCCTTTGAGATGGGGAATATCACTCTAACTCAGAGCTTACCTGAGGAAGATGAGGAGGTTGCCTTTACAAAGGCGTATATAAAAACATCAAACTTGATTTCTAAGAATAATAAGACAATCACTACGAATATAAATTCATTAGGAAGCCAAAGCTTACTAAACGAAAATCAATTAAAAGGTGAGGTACCATTTTATGATTTATCAAATGATATTAAGCAGTTAAAGTCATTTGAAATGAAGGTGCCACACAAGACCTCTATAGGCCTTATTAAAAAAGAGAACATAGATGAAAATTTTTCAGATAATATGCTTGGAGGACATGGCATAAGCATTGTATCGAGGTTTGAAGATCCAAAGGATGACAAAGGGGTGCCTTTAAAAGTAGCCTGGGAATTTGATATATATGATGGTGTAACAGATAAGTATTATTCCTCAGAGAATAGTAAAGAAATCCTAACCGAAGCCCAAACAAACCCTACTAAAAAAGATGGATTTGAGAATCAAGCTAAGGCGTTAGGGGTTCCAACATCAATCATTTCTGAAGTTCATAATATATTAAAAGATACAAATTCAGATATAGATTATAGCAAAACAGGCCCAGTTCAGCTTACAGATGAAGAATCAGTATTGATAGGGAATAGTATTGATAGGTGGGCATATAGGGTTTGGAAATCAGATGTTTTGGACGATAGCAAAGTATATATAGACTTATTGTGCTGGAATACCTATACATATCCGTTTAACCAGTCTCATGCAGAGAGTAAGATTACCATGACTTTTAATGGCACACTAGAATATGACCTAGACACAGAAATCCTAAAAAATGCAAATAGCAAAGGATTAGGGCATGATGTGCCTTTTGAAATGAGAGAAATAGCTATGACACACAACATAGGTGCTGAAAAGATAGACATGACGACAATGGTAGACCTAGCAGAATATAATCCGGAAAAGCATGATAAGCCAGAGGTACTGCTCATGACGTTTCCTATAGATTATAGTCGCAATGATGATGGCGACAAATCTGTTTTTAACTTAGATTTAAGCCTAGCTAGACCGCTGGTAAGTGGGGCAGATAAAGATTTTATAAGAATAGACTCAAGATTTGCTTCTGAAGATCTGACTACAGCAACTGGAATATTAGATGCACAGTGGAGATTTAAAATATATGATAGAGCAACAGAAGAATACTGTTTAGATGGAGAAGAAATTGCGCAACGTATAACATTAACATTAGGAAGTGAAAGATAGCTAGAGTAAGTAGATGCAAATATTACTTTATTAAAATAGAATTAATCTAAATAAATTCCCTCATAATGATGTGAGGGAATTTTTATTGACACAAAGTTGTTATATCTGTTATACTACAAATATAACAAGCGTAATAAAGGTGGTGGAGAAATGTTAATTAAAATTGATTTTGAATCAGAGAATCCAATTTATATGCAACTAAAAGAACAGTTAATAGAGGGGATAGCTAGGGGGGAGTTAGTAGCAGGTAAAACTCTTCCGTCCGTCCGGCAACTCGCAGAAGACATAGGTATCAACCTTCATACGGTCAACAAGACATACAATATCTTAAAAGTAGAAGGTTATCTTACAGTCGATCGCCGTAAAGGGGCTATGGTAAATGAGATACCACATGAATACGATGAAAACAAACAAGATGAGCTAAGAAGAAGTTTGTCAGGTGTTTTAGCTCAAATGCACTGTAAAGGAATAAAAAGAGAAACCATCGACCAGTGGATAGGGCAAGATTTCCAAGGTTTCAATCAAGAGGAGGGGGAATAATATGGAAGGAATGATTAAGTTATTTGTAATGTTTTCTTTAATAATTGGGATGGCTACAATACCATATTTTACTAAAGGTGATATACATTTCGGGGTTCAGATACCGAATGTGGACTTAAATAAGTTAAAGAAAATTCGTATAAAGTTTATATTGCTAAACATTATATTTGGAATAATAGCTACTTATTTAATGCTTATCATTAAGGATCCACTTGTGGGTATAGTAGGTCTTACATTTGGCTATGTAGGTGTAGGGATGGTTATATATGTATTAGCTTATAAGGAAGTAAAATCTTTAAAAAAAGAGATGCTAGCAAAAGTAGATTATGTTAGCAAACGTCATGTAACAGTAGTAGATACTAGTTTTACAAAGGAAAAAGGCAAAAAGATGATGGTATCTCCGTGGTATTTCCTTATTCCAATACTCATTACGTTGGTTGTTAGCATTATATCGTTCGTAAATTATGATGTGTTTCCAGACCTGCTACCTATGCACTATAATGCAGCAGGTGAAATAGATAGTTGGACTAATAAAACATATTTATCAGTCTTTATGGTACCCATAATATCACTTGCTATGACGGGATTATTTTATTATATCTATATAATCGTTGGAAAAAGCAAACAACAAATAAGTGCAAAAAGACCACAAGTCTCAGGTAGCCAAAATAGGAAGCATAGGAAAATATGGAGTTGCTATACTGTAGCTAGTGCAGCTTTAATGAATATACTTTTTGGGTATTTACAGCTTATTATGCTTAGGAAATCAGTAGAAAAGGCAGAAGAAATAATGTTTGTAACATTAGGCCTTACTCTGCTTATGGTAATAGGTACTTTAGTAATTGGTATTTATACAGGTAATGGTGGTAGTAAGTTAAAAGTGATAGGAGGAGGCCAAGAAGAGACCACAGAAGAAGAAAGTGATGATGATCAGTACTGGAAATGGGGACTTTTTTACTATAATGCTAATGACCCATCCGTATTTATAGAAAAACGAGTCGGTATTGGATGGACGATGAATATGGGAACGGTGCAGGGAAAATTATATATAATAGGGACTCTGGTTGCTACGATAGCAATTGTTGTGATGGCTATCATAAAGGAAGGTTACATAAGTAGGGTGTTGTGCTTGATTCGCCATCTGTAGGACCTCCGGGGCTGCTGGAGGTAGATTTCAGAAGATTCTCTTGCAAGCAACTCCATGTTTTGTTAAACTGAAGGTAGTGGTGGATACGTTTTGATGAAGGTTTTTGGAAGGATGTATTCCAAATGAAAAAAATTAAACAACTTTAGAATCAAAGTATTTTAAAGAATTTAATTGACAAATAAAATGTAATAATTATTAATACACAATAATATATTTATATGAATCTAATTTGAATTTTAAGGGGGAAATTTATATGGCGGCTGCGGGGAATGTGGCATATTTTGTAGTTTTAATTTTTATGGTATTGCCAATATTTATTGGAGTATCAGCATTAGTATCATACTTTGTAATAAAAACAGCTATAAAAAAAGCAGTAAAAGAATTAAAAAATGAAGGCACATTATAAATGATTTTTAATTTGGTAACATAGGTTACTGACTCGATAAAAGTGTT
This sequence comes from Candidatus Epulonipiscium sp., assembly GCA_012841565.1. Next base: position 26,712 of record DUUM01000112.1, read on the forward strand.
GATGTATGATTAAGCAGTAAGAAGATGTAAATTTAACCAATCAAACAATTAATATAAACAATTTCAAGGAGGATGTAATATGAGCATGTTTTGTTACCAGTGTCAAGAAACAGCTAAAGGAACAGGTTGTACAATCAAAGGTGTATGTGGAAAAACAGATGTGGTGGCTAACCTTCAAGACCTGTTAGTTTATACGCTTAAAGGAATCGCAACTTTTCAACAAAAAGGATTAGCAGCAGGCATTAAGTCAGAAAAAGCTAACCGTTTTATAATTGAAGGATTATTTGTAACAATCACTAATGCAAACTTCGATGATGCAAAAATTATTCAATACATAACAGAAGGCCTTGCAGTTAGAGAAGAACTTAAACAAGAATTAGTTAACAAAGGTGTAGAATTAGGCCAGTTACATGATGTGGCAACTTTTACAGTAGCAACAGACGAAGAAGCCTTAGCTAAATCAGTTGCACCAGAAGTAAGTATTTTAGCAACAGAAAACGAAGATGTACGTTCCCTTCGTGAATTAATTATTTACGGATTAAAAGGAATGGCAGCTTACGCTGAGCACGCCCTTAATCTTAATAAAGAAGAGGTCGAAATTTACAACTTTATTGCTAGAGCATTAGTAGCAACACTTGATGATACATTAACAGCTGATGATTTAGTAGCTCTTACTCTTGAAACAGGTAAGTTTGGCGTCGATACAATGGCATTACTTGACGGAGCAAACACAAGTGCATACGGAAACCCAGAGCTTACAGAAGTTAATATTGGTGTTGGCACGAACCCAGCAATTCTTATTTCAGGTCACGACCTTAAAGACCTTGAAGAATTATTAGACCAAACAAAAGGATCAGGCGTAGATGTTTATACACACGGTGAAATGTTACCAGCTCACTACTACCCATTCTTTAAGAAATATGATAACTTTGTAGGAAACTATGGTAACGCATGGTGGAAACAAAAAGAAGAATTTGAAGCATTTAACGGCGCCATCTTATTTACAACAAACTGTATTGTACCTCCAAAAGAGAGTTATGCAGATAGAGTTTATACAACGGGTGCAAGTGGTTACCCAGGATTTGCACATATTCCAGATAGAGTTGGATCAGAAGCTAAAGATTTTAGCATCGTTATCGAGCATGCTAAGAGACTTCCAGCACCAACAGAAATTGAAACAGGTAAAATCGTTGGTGGATTTGCACACGCACAAGTATTTGCACTTGCAGATAAAGTGGTAGATGCAGTTAAAACTGGCGCAATCAAGAAATTCTTTGTAATGGCTGGTTGTGACGGAAGAATGAAATCAAGAGATTACTACACAGAGTTTGCTGAGCAATTACCAGCTGATACAGTTATTTTAACAGCAGGATGTGCCAAGTACCGTTATAATAAATTAGAGTTAGGCGATATCGGCGGAATCCCAAGAGTACTTGATGCTGGGCAATGTAATGACTCTTACTCTTTAGCAGTAATCGCTATGAAACTTAAAGAAATCTTCGAACTTAACGATATTAATGAGCTACCAATAGCGTACAATATCGCATGGTACGAGCAAAAAGCAGTTATTGTTCTTTTAGCATTACTTTCCTTAGGTGTAAAGAACATTCACTTAGGACCAACACTTCCAGGATTCTTATCACCAAATGTAGCTAATGTTTTAGTAGAGACATTCGGTATTGCAGGAATTGGAACAGTTGATGAAGATCTTAAAGTTTTCTTAGGCTAATTTAATTCTAGACATATCCAAAGTCTTATAATTCCTTGAACTAGGGGTTATAAGACTTTTTTATTGACCATATGTAAAAGAAATCTTGTTTTAAAAACATATTCATAATATACTGATAGGAAAAGGGGATGTACTTATGAAAACAGAAAATAAAAAACATACTAGAGTATCTTTAAATCTTTATCTCGTAGCTGGAATTTATTTGTTGTACACAGATTATTCTATGCTTTCCGAGTGGAGTACAATAGAACCTAGCAAAAGGATAATAGTAATTATTGCAGCAATTGTCTTTGCAATTTTTGGTATAGCTATTATGGTGTATTCAATTAAAGCCCAGATTGCTATGCAACCTAAAAAGGAAAAGAAGATGAAAGAAATAAAGGAAAAAAGAAATGACAATATAGAATAATAAGATTAAATTAAGTTTAATTAAAATCCCTAGAAAGCCATCATTGTATGGTTTCTAGGGATTTTGATATTATATAAGTTCTAGGATTTCATCTATTTTTTTAGCACCAAAATAGATTTTATCATCGTTAACAATAATAGCAGGCACACTCATGATTTTATACTCTTTCCGAATATCAGGGAATAAAGAAATATCAATCATCTCAGTCTCGATATTTGGATTTAGCATAGCAATTCTTTGAGCAGCTACAACTACATCAGGGCAGAGCTGACAAGATAATGAGATACACACTTTAAGATTTATGGGCTTATCAATAGCTTGGACTTTGGAGGCTATATTAGGATCAATCGCTTGGCCAGGGCCACCTAAATTATAAATAGCCAATACAAAAGAGTTAAGCTCATGTCCGCCAGGTATACCATGGAATTTAACACCACTATAGTCTTTATTAGTGTTAAGTAGGGACACGACAGGGAGCTTATCTGCATTCACAAGAGTTTCTATATCTGGCCGTTCATCCTTATTATAAATCTGAGTTAAAATTTTATCGCTAAGCTGTGAGATACTGAGAATAAAATCCCTAAGTTCAACAGATTTAGGATCTTTAGGATCTACAATAGAAACCAAAGTAACTTCTTTATCAAGTTTAGCAAAAATGGTTTTAAGCTGGTTCTTGATATCAGCGTTTAAAAAATCATTTGAACTGGAATGTTCTACATTAGAAGTAGGAGACTCTTGTGGAATTTGCGGTTTCCTTTGATTTTCTGAATAGGTTTCCTTAATGCCAAGTCTCTCTTTTTGAGCAGCGACATGTTTTTCAGCATCTGTTGCGGCTATAGCACCATCAGCTACTGCTGTTACAATTTGCCTGAGGGATTTAGGTCTAAGATCCCCAGCAGCATAAACACCTGGGATATTTGTTTCCATGGTTTCTTTAGTGGGAATATAACCATGGCTATCAATTTCTACATGGTCTTTAAAAACTTCAGTAGCAGGAGAGTAGCCCACAAAAATAAATAAACCAAAGGTTTGGTCTTCTTTAGAAGCATGGTACTCGAAAGTTTCGCCGGTTACATTGTTAATAAATTTAGCAGATGTAAGCATATCATCACCTTTTGCCTCCACAACTTCAGTATTGAATTTCACCTCTATTTTAGGGTGTGACAATACCTTGTCTGCAATGGTTTTTGCACAGGTAAATTCAGGCTCTCTTGCAATAACTGTAACCTTTTTTGCAAAGCGGGTAAGGAAAATAGCTTCTTCTGCAGCTGCAAAGCCTGCCCCAACGACAAAAATATCCAATCCTTCAAAAAATTCGCCATCACAAGTGGAGCAGTACCCTATACCGCGGCCAGTAAACTCTGATTCTCCCGGAAAACCAAGTGTACAAGGAACAGCACCTGTAGCGATAATAACAGAGTGACCCATATATACTCCTTGATTGGTATACAGAAGTTTAATGTCACCAGAAAAATCTACTTTTTCTATATCTCCTGCGGTAAATTCAACGCCAAAATCTAATGCGTGAAGGCGCATATCATCCATAAGCTTAGGGCCTGTAGTTGTCCGTATTCCTGGATAATTTACAAGTTCTGAGGTGGTTATAGTCTGCCCACCTATCTTATCTTTTTCTATAATTAAAGTATTAAGCTTAGCCCGGCCAGCATAAATACCAGCTGAAAGCCCTGCAGACCCTCCACCGATAATGAGCAAATCATATATTTTATCCATGTTATATCATCCTTTATAATAAGTTTATAATATTAAAGGGGCGCTTATGAAAAGGCCCCTTTAATCGTACGGTATATAGTTGCCTAAGGTAAGCTTATAGTTTACCAACTAGGTCAAGACTTGGTGTTAGAGTATCAGCACCAGGAGTCCATTTTGCCGGGCAAACTTGATTTCCATTTTCAGCTACGAACTGAGCTGCTTGAACTTTTCTAAGAAGTTCTTCAGCGTTTCTACCAATTCCTAAATCATGGACTTCATAAGCCTTAATTTCACCCTCAGGGTTAACAACAAATGTGCCTCTAAGAGCTTGACCAGCTTCTTCAATCATAACCCCAAAGAATCTTGAAAGAGCACCAGTTGGATCAGCAAGCATTGGATATTGGATCTTTCTAATGGTATCAGAAGCGTCAGCCCATGCCTTATGAACAAAGTGGCTATCTGTTGAGACGGAGTAGATTTCAGCCCCGATTTCTTTAAACTTGCTATAGTTATCAGCTAAATCTCCAAGCTCTGTTGGGCAAACAAAAGTAAAGTCTGCTGGGTAGAAAAAGAATATTGACCATTGTCCTTTTAAAGACTCTTGGGTTATTTCTTTAAATTCCCCTTGATGATATGCTTGTACGTTGAAATCGTTAATTTTCTTTCCAATTAAATTTGACATTGTAACACTCCTTCTATGTTTAATTTTATTTTACTATGTGTAATTGCTACTACCTAATAATAATTCTTATCTAGGGCTTTGTCAAGTAACTTTAGTAAGATTGTTAAAAAAATGCTAAATAAATTGGTATTTGGATAATAAGACTGAATAAAGCGTACAATAATATTTAAAGTTAATGTTACCATGATATGTTTGACATTATATAACAAAATATACTGTAAAATGAAGTAAGATGTGATAAAATGGTTATAGATAGAATTAAGAAAAGAGATGCATAAGAATTTGTTTGCCGGTATTTTTGGTAGCACTTATTCCTCATAAAGTTTTAACAAAGATTAATAAAGCTTTAGAAACAGAGAATTTTCTAAAAAAAGCAGCTTTGTAATATCTAGGACCATTTATCATAAAAAATGAGGTGTTAATGTATGAAGAATGTGAACGAAGAGGAAACTAATTTCCATAATTTATTTGAGACAATTGATGATATGTTTATTATATCTGGTCTAGATGGAGCAATTGTGCATGCTAATCCTGCGTTAATAAATAAGCTGGAATACTCTCTTGAAGAATTGAAACAGATGCATATTATAGAGTTATACCCTGTAAAAAAACGAGAAAAAACAGCTATTATTGTAGAGGAAATGCTTGCAAGTAAGCGAAAATATTGTTCTTTAGAAGTCGAAAGCAAACGGGGGAATATATACTTTCTAGAAACTAGAATTTGGTATGGAAAATGGAATCAAGAAGATTGTATTTATAGTATTTCAAAAGATGTGACAAAAACAATAGAACTTACGAAAAGTCTAGAAGATAAATTGCAAAAACTCACAAATATAATTGAAGGAACTAATCTTGGAACGTGGGAATGGAATCTTCAAACAGGAGAACTAGAATGTAATGAGCAATGGGCAGGTATGGTCGGCTATTCTCTAGAGGAACTAGAACCTATAAGAATTGAAACTTGGCATAATCTTGTACATCCTCAAGATTTAAAATCTACAAATGAAATGATACAAAAACATATAGATGGTGAAATAAGTTTTTATGATTTAGAAATTAGAATGAAACATAAAGATGGCAGATGGATATGGGTTCAAGATAGGGGAAAAGTGATAGAAAGAGATAAGCATGGACAACCGATTAAAATGTTTGGCACCCATGCTGATGTAACATTACGAAGAGAAGCTGATGAGGTTTTAAAAGAAAGTGAAAATAGATTTTTTTAGCACTAGGTGAAACAAAAGCAGGACTTTGGGATTATGATATGATAAATAAAAAGGTGTTTTTATCTCCAATGTGGAAAGGAATTTTGGGTTATTCAGACGATGAAATAGGAGATTATATTGAGGCTAGAGAAAAGCTTGGACACCCAGATGATAAGGACAAGATGCATAAAGCGGGAACTGATTATGTAGAAGGGAAATCTAAGCATTATGAAGTAATTCATAGATTGAAGCATAAGGATGGTCATTGGCGTTGGATTTTAACCCGGGGAGGAATTCTGAGGGATGAGAAAGGAACGCCGTATCGCTGGATTGGAACCAATATAGATATCACAACAGAACATGAGCAAGCGCTTGAATTTGAGAGATTTTTGTCGGTTAACTTAGACCTCCTTTGCACAGTAGATATGGAAGGTAAATTTTTAAAAACCAATCAAGCCTGGGAAGATATGTTAGGTTATCCATCATCGGAACTTAAAGGACGTAGATTTCTAGAATTTGTGCATCCTGATGATATCCCTAGCACATTAGAAATCATGGGAAAAGGTAAAAAAGGTAAACATGTCCTTCAATTTGTGAATAGGTATATTAGCGCAGATGGAACCTACCATTACATAGAGTGGAGATCCATTCCCTATGAAGGGACAATTTATGCAGCAGCCCACGATATTACCGAGCGAATTGAATATGAGAAGAAAATACTTGATATATCAAATAGAGATACCCTGACTAATGTATATAATCGCCGTTATGTTTTTCAAAGGTTAGAAGAGATTCTTGAAGAGTATAAAAGAGTAGGAAAGATATTTTCTGTGTGTATACTGGATATCGATTTTTTCAAAAAGATCAATGATAGCTATGGGCATCAAGCGGGGGACTATATTTTAAAAGAGTTTACAAGAAATATAGGTGAAAACTTGCGTCCATACGATATATTAGGGCGCTATGGGGGAGAAGAATTCATCGTCATTTTAAACAACTCCGATCAATATCAAAGCCAGGTGGTCATAGGAAGAATTTTAGATATTATTAGAAATAAAATATTTGTCTTTAGAGATGAAAAGATAAAGTTTACTTTTAGTGCTGGAATTGTCAGTGGCAATGAAATAAGCAAAGATGAAATAATAATAGATAGGTTGGTAGAGCTTGCAGATAAGAGGATGTACGGTGCTAAAAAAACAGGTAGAAATAAAATAATTTTTGAATAAACATAAAAATACCCATAAAACAAACTTAAACAAGAGGAGCAAAAAAATGATTATGCAAAGACACTTAATTAAAAGATGAAGGATTTGCCGCCCTAGGAGACTTAATAAAGGCAACAGAATCTAGCAGTAAGGCAACAAAAGATATTCAAAATGTTATTAATAGTACAAATGATAGTGCTGGACAGATTGAAATTGCGAGTAATATGATTAGAAGCATAGCAGATCAAACTAATTTATTAGCCCTGAATGCTGCAATAGAGGCTGCTAGAGCAGGGGAAGCTGGTAAAGGATTTGCAGTTGTTGCAGATGAAATAAAAAAATTAGCGGAGCAATCAACTAGTTTTACTGCAGATATTGGTAAAATAGTAATGAATTTAAATAATGAGACTACTCAAGCCGTTAAGACCATGGAAGAGGTGGCTCTAATATCTAAAACACAAAGTGAAAGCGTAGACGAAACGAACAATAAGTTTATTGGTATTTCCAAGGCAATGGAAGGTATGAATCATGTGATAGATTTGATAAATGAATCTGGACAAGAGATGCTTAATAAGCAGCAACGAATTATTGAAATCATTACCAATCCATCAGCTATCTCAGAAGAAAATGCTGCAGGAACCGAAGAAGCATCAGCATCTGTAGAAGAACAGACAGCCACTATGTTAGAAATTGCAGAGGCTAGTGTAGTTCTAGAAAGATTAGCGGGTAACATGAAAGACGCAGTAGATAAGTTTAAATACTAAGTATAAATGAATTAGCCTAAAGCCATTAAGATATTGAAAGAGTATATCTTAATGGCTATTTTAGTAATCCCTTAGGGAGGAGGATAATGATGCAAAAGACGAATCGAATACTTTTTGATGAAGTGTACTTAAAGAATTACAAGGATTTCATTAAAGTAAACAATAAGTACTATGGTGGTGACCAAAGATGGCTATGGGAGGAAAATAAGATTTCAAAATTTCGGTCTGACCGGTCTTGTGGTGTGATTGCAGCTTGTAATACGCTAAGTTATATATTACCTTTTTTAACCGAATGTGGTATGATGAAGTTTGTAGGGATTTTAACGAGATCTGGAGGTTTTGATAAAATAAAGTCAGGGGGACAAGTCCTACATATAGTAATAACAAAACAGTAGTGGAGTGAAAATGGGGGAATAAAGATGAAGAAGGCACTTAAGGCAAATTTTATTTTGGTATGGTTTTTTGTAGTTTTATTAACAGGAATGGCATTTACTGATAGCGTCGAAGCAGGGATGGCTGCATTAAAGGCCACGGTATCGGCAGGAATATTAGTAACGATTATTTATTTTATACCTTTTAATGAAAAAGTTAAAGGAACAATACTTGTGAGTCTGGCAACAATTTTTCCAATCATGTTATCCATTAGCCGGGGTGGTGTGCCTAGGTTATTTAATATCTATATCGTATCACTTGCTATGCAAGCTTTATATTTTAACAAAAAGCTAATGATTGGGTATGGGAGTGCCTTAATCCTTGCTTTAGTGACACTGCAACTTATTAATCCAGCTTTTTTAGTTGGGGCAGATGCAGGAATGATTGAATTTATATCGCCTATGGGTTCTTTAATATGCGTATTCATTGTACTTGTCTTACTGACGAGTTGGGGGCAAGAAAAAGTGACAGAGGCTCAGGAAGAAGGAAATAGAAGTCTAGAAGCACTAGAAAAAATAGAAATTATATTTAACGAAATTTCAAAATCAACCAGTATGCTTAATAATAAAACAGATTTTTGTAACGATAAAATGAAATCAGGTAAAGAAAGTGCACAAGGAACATCTCGTTCTATAAGAGAATTAGCAACTAGCGTTGAGGCTGCTGCAGTAACTGTTTCTAATATTAGTAAAAGTTCAAATGTGTCCAAGGAGAGTACAGAGAAGGTGTATGAAATAATGTATGACATTAACAAATACTTCAAAGATACACTAGGAGATGTTAGTGAGAGTGAAGAAGCTATAATAAACTTAAGAGGGCAAGTTGGCACTATGAAGGAAGCCGCAGAAGGAAGTTTTGAAACAATTAAAGACCTTGCTAAGCGAACAGAAGATATTCGTGGATTTATAGATGGGATTACAAATATTGCAAATCAAACAAACTTATTAGCTTTAAATGCCTCAATAGAAGCAGCAAGGGCAGGGGAAAATGGAAGAGGATTTGCAGTTGTTGCAGAAGAAATTAGGCACCTTTCTGAACAAAGTGAAAAACTAGCAGGAGGCATAAGAGAAATTACAATGGAGCTGATTGAATCCACTGATACAGCTATAAGTGAAGTTGGCAGTGGCCAGCTAGCTATGGAAAATGGATATAAAGCAATGGGATCTTTAGATGAAAAAATGAGTAGTATGAAAAATAATTTTGAATTTGTAGGAATGAAAATAAAAGAAGAATTTGAACTTGTGAGTACAATCAAAAATGAATTTAATATTATTGATAGTGATATTATTGAAATTGTAGCCACCCTTGAGGAAAATGCGGCTCATTTTGAGGAAATCTCAGAAAGGACACAAATCCAAACCAATATTACTACTGAAGTTTCTGAGACCATGACAGAAGTTGCAGAAATAGGTAATAATTTAAAAGGATTATTGAATTAACATCTTAATGTAAGCAAATAGAAAATTGCATTCTAGGCTTCTTCCTATGGAGAAGCCTTTTGTATTGTAGAAAAAAGTGGTAAGAACTCATAATAAGGCTAAACTTATCACAAGTATACATTGTATCCAAAAGGAAATAATAGTATAATGACCCATAGAGAAAGATATAGTATATCGGAGGAGGCAGTTTATGAAAGATACAATAGTCATTGCTCTTGGTGGAAACGCAATAATACGGGAAGGGCAAAGGGGAACCATTGAGCAGCAGTATGAGAACATAGAAGAAAGCTGCGGTTATATTGCAGATCTTGTTGAAGAAGACTATAACATTATCATAACCCATGGGAATGGTCCGCAAATTGGGAATCTTTTACTCCAAAATGAAGCAGCAAAAGACATTGTTCCAACGGCGCCTCTTGATGTTTGTGTAGCTGAGACTCAGGGGCAACTAGGTTTTATGATTAAAAAATCATTAATTAATACATTAAGAAAAAGAAATATAGAAAAATCAGTTCTATGCCTATTAACCCAAATAGTTGTAGATGAAAAAGATCCAGCATTTCAGAACCCTACAAAACCAATAGGTCCTTTTTATACAAAAGAAGAGGCTGAAGAATTAGCTAGAACAAAAGGCTATGAAATAGTAGAAGACAGTGGTAGAGGATATAGACGAGTCGTTGCATCTCCAATGCCTACAGATATTATTGAAAAAGCAACAATTAAGCAACTAGCTGAAGAAGGCCATGTCGTGATTGCCCTTGGAGGTGGCGGAATATCAGTTACCGAAGAGAGTGGTATCTTAAGGGGTATAGAAGCTGTTGTAGATAAAGATCACGCATCAGGCTTATTAGCTAATCTAATTGGCGCCCAGCATCTTGTTATTTTAACAGGAGTCCCTAATGTAGCTTATAATTTTGGTAAGCCAGATCAAGAATTTTTAGCAACTTTAACAATTGAGCAGGCCAAGAAGTATGCGCAAGAAGGTCAATATCCAGCAGGTAGCATGGGGCCTAAAATCGGTGCAGCCATTGACTATGTTGAAAATGGCGGAGGAAAAATGATTATAACATCAATGGATCTTTTAAAAGATGCTATGGATGGTAAAGCTGGCACACTTATTACCAAATAATAGGATGAGGTGAGTTTTATTTTTGAAGAATCGTTATTACCAAGATATCAAAAAATAGCATTAGACATTGCCAATGCTATTTACAAGGGAAATATAAAAGAAGGACAAAAGTTACATGGTAGATCAACTCTTGCTGGGAAATATAATGTATCCCCTGAAACCATAAGAAGAGCCATTAAACTCCTAGAAGATGTAGAAGTTGTAGAATCTTCTAGGGGAAGCGGCATAACAGTTTTATCTAAAGAAAATGCTTTTGTATATATTAATAAGTTTCAAAACATAGAAAGCATAGGTTATCACAAGAAAAGGATTATTGCATTAACGAATCAGAAAAAAGAAATAGATCAGCAGATTATGGAGTCTATTGGTAAAATTATTGATTATTCAGGAACGTTAAGCAATATTTCACCTATAACACCTTTAGAAATAGAAATTCCCGCAGGTTCTAAGATAATTGGGGAATCAATAGAAGATGTTAAGTTTTGGCAATACACAGGTTCAACTATTGTCGGCATAAAAAGAAAAGGTGAGATTATATTATCACCAGGACCATATGCAACTTTTGAAGAAGAGGATATTTTAGTTGTTATAGGTGCCCCGGAAGTATACGATGCTGTTAGATTATTTTTAAATGAAGAGTAATTTTCAAAAGGTCACATACCAAGGTATGTGACCTTTTTTGGACCAAATGAGGGACTGTCCCTCATTTGACAACTGACAACTTATGCTTTAGAATTAGGTTGTTGGTTATGCAAAAACGGTGTAAAACAAATTAAAGAATAGGAAAGGAAAGTTATGAAAAATAAAAAGAGTAAAAGTAAGATGAGATTACTGGGTAGGGTTTTAGCACTAGGAGTAACATTAGCAATACTAGGAGGATGTTCTAGTAGTGGTACAGGTTTGAATGAGGGTGGGAAAAAGACAATTATATTTGCCGATGCAGGTTGGGAGAGCATTCAATTTCATAATGATATAGCTGGATTTATTCTGGAAGAAGGTTATGGATATAAAACAGATATCCTACCGGGTTCAACTGCAGCTACGTTTGCAGGGTTTAGAAAAGGTGACATAGATGTTTACATGGAGGTATGGACAGATAATTTACTTGAAGTGTACCCAGAAGCAATTGCGGCTGGTGACATTAAAGAAGTCTCAATTAACTTTGATGATAACGCACAAGGCCTATACGTACCAACATACTTAATAGAAGGTGACCCAGAAAAAGGGATTGAACCACTGGCACCAGATTTAAAGACAATGCAGGATTTAGAAAAATACTGGGAAATATTTAAGGATCAAGAAGAACCGACCAAGGGTAGAATATATGGATCACCCCCAGGATGGAACGTAGATACGATTATGCAGACGAAAGTAGAAACTTATGGACTTGATAAGACTTTCAACTACTTTAGTCCAGGATCAGATACAGGTCTTAGTGCTTCACTTGCAGGAGCTGTGGGAAAAGGCGAACCATGGGTAGGGTATTACTGGGAACCAACATGGGTTCTAGGTAAATTTGATATGACTTTATTAGAAGAAGAGCCATATGATGAAGAAAAATGGGAAAACGGATATGGATCTGCTTTTCCACCAATGCCAGTTACAGTAGCAGTTTATAAAGATTTAGTAGAAGAAGCACCAGAACTGGTTGAATTTTTATCCCATTACAAAACAAGTAGTCAGATCACAAGTGATGCACTTGCATACATGCAAGACAATGATGCTGAGACAAAAGAAGCGGCTATGTGGTTTTTTGAACACTATGAGGAACTATGGACATCATGGGTTCCGGCAGATATTGCAGAAAATGTAAAAGCAGCACTTAATTAATAGGCGAGATTGAAGGGGTGGTGAAGTTGCAACTATAAATAGTTATAGTTGCACATGATTATGAGCAATTTTCCAGATATAATTAGATTTAATATAGGTGTCTATATAGATGCCATTGTAGATTGGTTAGTTACCAATGGTGAAGCAGTGTTTGCTGCAATAACAAAAGGGACACTAGGATTTTTATTAGCTATTCAAAGTTTTATAATGTGGGTTCCATGGTATATTTTTATTTTAGCAGTCATTTTATTAGGGATGTATGTAAGTACGTGGAAATCAGGTGTCATCTACGGGGCTATGCTGTTTGCAATTGGTGGGATGGGTCTTTGGGAAGAGATGGCAATAACACTTGCAATCGTTATTACATCAGTCCTCATCTCAGTTTTTATTGGTGTTCCATTAGGCATTTTAGCAGCCTATAGCAAAAGGGCATCCGTTTTTATTAATCCTCTGTTAGATGCCATGCAGACCATGCCTAGTTTCGTGTATTTAATTCCAGCGGTTATGTTTTTTGGCCTAGGGATGGTTCCCGCAGTATTTGCTACAATTATATATGCAACACCACCGGCTATACGGTTAACAACTTTAGCCATAAGGGGAGTTTCTAAAGAGATGTTAGAAGCAGCTCATTCCTTTGGAAGTCCGCCTTGGAAGATTTTATTGCAAGTTGAATTGCCACAGGCATTTCCAACGATTATGACAGGGATTAACCAAACAACAATGATGGCTATGGCCATGGTTGTTACCTCATCTATGATTGGTGCTAAAGGACTTGGTCTTAATGTTCTAACATCAATTAACAGGTTGGATATAGCCATGGGATTTGAGGCAGGAATTAGTATTGTGTTTTTAGCGGTTATTATTGACAGGCTTACACAAGGTGTAGCTAATAAATTTAACTATCATAACGAAAGTAAAGAGTAGGGTGCATGCTAAAATGGAAACAAAAATAGAAGCAAAAGTAGAAGCTAAAATTAGAGTTGAAAACTTAGTCAAAGTCTTTGGGAATAAGCCACAAGCAGCCCTTAGGAGGCTGAAAAAGGGTAAAACTAAGGCTCAAATTTTAAAAGAAACAGGTCAGGCAGTAGGGGTTAGTGACGTATCATTTGATGTGTATGAGGGAGAAATTTTTGTTATTATGGGGCTCTCAGGAAGTGGTAAATCAAGTGTGATTCGCTGCTTAAACTTACTGAATAAGCCAACAGCGGGTAATATATACCTCGATGGTGAGAACATAGTAAAGTATGATAAAAATAAAATAAGAACAATGAGACAAAATAAGATTGCAATGGTATTTCAGCATTTTGGCCTCCTAACACATAAAACGGTCTTGGCAAATGTTGAGTATGGTCTAGAAGTTAGAGGTGTCCCGGCAGAAGAGCGGAGAAAAATTGCAATGAAGAATATAGAAATCGTTGGGCTAGGTGGTTGGGAGGCTATGTATCCTAACGAGCTTAGTGGTGGTATGCAGCAGCGTGTAGGCTTAGCGCGGGCACTGGCCAATGATCCGGATGTATTGTTAATGGATGAGCCATTTAGTGCGCTTGATCCTTTAATTAGAAGAGAGATGCAACTAGAACTCCTAAGCCTACAATCAAAACTTCAAAAAACGATTATTTTTATTACCCATGATATTAACGAAGCCTTTAAGCTTGGGGATCGTGTTGCAGTGATGAAAGATGCTAAAATAGTACAAATAGGCACACCAGAAGAAATTATAGAGTCACCCTCTAATGAGTATATAGAAGACTTTGTAAGAGACATTGATCGTACAAAAATAATCCAAGCTAAAAACATTATGACCAGATCCACAGCATTAGTATCCCTAAAGGATGGTCCTAATGTTGCCCTAAAAGAAATGAACGCTAACGGAATAGCCAGTGTGTTTGTTGTGGATAAAGGTATGAAACTACAAGGGATTGTGACCATGGAGGATACCTTAGGGGCTATTAGAGATAAGAAGAAATTAGAAGATATCCTAAGGACAGACTATTTTACAACATCCCCAGAGGTATATATCCAAGATTTAATCAGTGAAGCATCAGAAACGAAATATCCAATAGCAGTTACAGATGAATACAGTAAGTTGTTGGGGGTCATTGTAAGGTCTTCTATACTTTCAGGGCTCGTTTAATTTGAATGGGATTTGTTTGTATTTACCAATCTATTCCATAGTGATATACTAAAGATAAATATAACTATAGGGATAAGGTGGTAGTAAAGTGAAATTAGGATTGGTATTAGGCGGTGGGGGTGGAAGGGGAGCCTATCAGATAGGCGTTTGGGAAGCCCTAGAAGAGCTAGGAATAGCCAAACACGTCAAAGTGATTTCAGGGACCTCAATAGGCGCCCTAAATGCTATGCTTTTTATGCAGGGAGATTTAGAGAATGCCAAAAAAGCTTGGGTTAGTTTGCATCAAGATGAAATATTACCAATTAATAAAAGGGACCTTATTTTAAAAGGTAAAATGAGGATTTTTAATACGGCTGCACGAATAAATAGAATATTAGATTTGAAACCAGACCTTTTGTATGAGGGGGAATTTTCAAGCGAAGGATTAGTTAAAGTAATCAATAAGTTTTTAGATATGGACAAAGCCCTAAATTCAGGCATACCGTGTTATTGTACTTGTTCTGATTTAGTCTTAAAAGATAAGAAGTATTTTAAAGTGGGAGATTACCCAAATGAAACTATTAAACAGATATTATTAGCAAGCTCTGCCATACCAGGACTTTATGATGCTGTCGAGATTAATGGGAGATTATATTTAGATGGGGGGCTACAAGATAATGTACCAATTACCCCTGTGTACAATGAAAAATGTGATATTATTATTGTCGTTAGATTATGCCCCGAGGATAGTGTTAATCATCAAAAATTTCCAGGTGTTAAAATTATTGATATTGCACTTGAAGAAAATAAAGAAGTTTATAATGAAGGATTATTTGATTTTTCTCCAGAAACCATACATGATAAGATGGAAGCAGGATATAACGCAACCACTGATTTAATACAACCTATTTTTTCACTTATGGCAAATATGTTAGCTCTTGATAAAGTTAAAGAGAATATGGGGATCCTAGACAAACTAAAAAGCTATTTATCCAGAAAGGATAAATAGCTTTTTAGTTTGTTCATTTTAAAGTGATTGATTTTTAAGTAAATCTCTTATTTCAATCAGTAATAATTCTTCATTTGTTGGTGTTGCTTCTTCTTCGACAATAATTTCTTCTTCAACCTTTTTAGCTTTTTGCAATTTAGTAATGAGTCTTATAAAGATGAAGATAGAAAAGGCAATGATTACGAAATCTACAATAGATTGCATAAAGGCCCCGTACTGTAGAATGAGATCAGTTCCCTCCTCTACTCCTTGGCGAAGTAAAAGTTGACGTGCCTCAAAGCTACGGCCACCTAGAATTAAGCCAATAAGAGGCATGATGATATCATTTACTAAAGATGTAACGATTTTTCCAAAAGCACCACCAATGATAACACCAGTTGCTAAGTCCAAAACATTACCTTTCATTGCAAATTCTTTAAAATCTTTAAGCATAAAAAACCCCCCTTTGTATAATAAGATTATAATACTGTAATTATAAAAAATTGTAAAGTAATAAAACAGAGAAAGATTTTAATAACCCCCTAGATGTAATATAATGATTATATTGTAAATAATTACCATAAATGCTATAATGAATTTACAGATATAATCTAATGATGCGGGGGGATATAATGAAGTTTTTTGCAGAAGAAGCAAACAATGTCTTAGGGGCACTTGATGTAGAGATAGATAAGGGACTGACAGATGAGCAGGTTAGTGCGAGGATTGAAGAGTATGGTGAAAATGAATTTTCAAAACACATAGGGACCTCACTTTGGGACGAGCTAAGAGAGGCTGTTAGTGAGCAAATGATGGTCATTCTTTTAATAGCATCAGGAATTAGTTTAGTCGTCGGGGAATATCAAGATGGCCTTGGTATCTTAATAGCAGTCAGTATAGGGATTATCATTGGTCTTGTGACGGAGGGAAGGTCTAAAAAGGCTGCAGAGGCCTTAGCTAAAATGACAGAGGATATAGAGACAAAAGCAATCCGAAATGGGCAAGTCATTGAAATTCATAAAAGCAAACTAGTCCCTGGAGATATTATAATGCTAGAGATGGGGGATATGGTCCCAGCAGACGGTCGGCTCATAGAAAGTTATGACTTAAAAGTGAGAGAGGACATGCTAACAGGAGAGGCGGACGAGGCCAAGAAGCAAGATGTCATTGTGGGCATGGAGATTATTCAGTCTGATAAAGGAGAAATCGTGCAAGATCCAATCCCAGCAAAACAAACTAATATGCTCTTTGCCGGAACCCTGATATCCTATGGAAGAGGAAAAATTGTTGTAACGGCAACTGGGGATCATACGGAGATGGGACGTATTGCAAAGAGCCTAACACAAAAAAGTGTTGACACACCTCTTCAGATTAAACTAGGAAAGCTAGGAGCAGGCATATCAAAGATATCTACCTTTATAGCAGCTTTATTATTTGTATATATGACAGGAAATATGATAGCAGATCGTACGTTAAGGATCAGTTTTACGGGGTTTAGGAATTTTCTACTATCTATTCAGCCACTAAATAATGTATTTATTGTATGTGTAGCCCTCATTGTAGCAGCTGTGCCAGAAGGATTACCTACCATGGTTAATATGACCCTTGCTATAACCATGCAAAAAATGGCAAAGATTAATGCCTTAGTTACCAAAAAAGAAGCTTGTGAAACAATAGGTTCTATAAGTGTTATTTGTTCAGATAAGACAGGTACATTAACACAAAATAAGATGAAAGTTGAAAAAGTATATATGGGGGGGAAATTCATAGAAGATGAAAGGTTACAAGAAGGCAAGCTAGATAATGGTGGGTATTTCATAGATAATTGTATTATAAACGCCACAGCAGATATCCAAAAAGAAAATGGTAACTATCATTATTTAGGAAGTGCAACAGAATGCGCTCTTTTATTATTACATGAAAAAGTTAATTATAGGGCAAGGCGCCAACAAAATAAAATCGTGACCCAAACGCCATTTACATCAGATCGTAAGCGTATGAGCACTATCATTGAAGCAGAAAAAGATTATGTCTTACTCATTAAGGGGGCCCCAGAGATTATACTTGATATGTGTGGCTATGAATATTTAAATGGCATTGTTATGAGATGTTCTAAAAGACGGAAACAAAGCATTTTTACCAAAATAAAGGGCTTACAAGAACAAGCCATGAGAACAATGGCATTTGCATATAGAGTTTTACCAAAAACAGTAGACATACATAGGGATACAAGACTAGAAGAAGATTTAGTTTTTGCTGGATTTGTTGGGATACAAGATCCATTGCGCCCAGGCGTTAAGGAAGCTATTCAAACGGCTAAGGGGGCTGGCATTGTAACAAAAATATTAACGGGAGATAATATTTATACGGCCATAGCAATAGGCCAGCAGCTAGGAATCGTAAATGAGAGGGAAAGGGCAGTTGAAGCAAGTTACATCGATCAGCTCTCAGATTATGAGCTTGAAAAGGAAATAAACTATATTAGTATTGTAGCTAGATCTAAGCCAGAAACTAAAATGCGTATTGTACAAGCTCTTCAAAGAGGAGGAGAGGTGGTAGCTGTAACAGGGGATGGCATTAATGATGCTCCGGCCCTTACAATGGCTGATGTGGGTATTGCTATGGGAATAGCGGGAACAGAAGTAAGCAAGAGTGCTGCTGATATTATTTTAGTAGATGATAGCTTTGGAACGATTATCCAATCTGTAAAATGGGGAAGGGGTATTTACCGCAATTTTCAAAGATTTATACAGTTTCAAATAACCGTTAATATTATAGCGTTTTTAATTGCTATTATTTCTCAAATAGGAGATTATCAAATGCCATTTACAACCATTCAGTTGCTTTGGGTTAACATTATTATGGATGGCCCTCCGGCATTGGCATTAGGTCTAGAGCCTGTCAGATCATCAGTTTTAAGAAAAAAACCAATTAGCAAAACGGCTAGCATTATTACCAGGTCCATGCTTTTCAACATGTTATCCAACGCTTTATACATTACAACTTTAATATATTTGCAAATGCGGTTTAATATATTAGGAGCCCGCGTGGATAATAATGAAATGCAAACAGTATTATTTAGTATATTTGCTATGTGTGCATTAATGAATGCATTTAATTGCAGAGAATTTGGCACTAAGAGTATCTTTCCTAATTTTAAAAACAATAAAATAGCCATTCAAGTCATTTTAGGAACAATGATTTTACAAGTTATACTGACGGAAACCTGTAAAGGATTTTTCAATGCGGTATCACTATCTACATTCATGTGGGTAAAAATCATTCTTTTATCAACCAGTGTTATTGCAGTTAGTGAGTTAGTGAAGTTAGTTAAATATCTTAATAAGAATAAAAACTGGAGAGATCTAATGAAATTTACCAGTAAAATAAGAATAAAAAACACCTTTTAGCAAAGGTGTTTTTTATTTGCTGTTAAGTGTGCTATAATACCTTAAGATATTATAATTAGAGAAAAAGGATGATTACAAATGATTTCAACAAGTGGTATTAGCCTCCAATATGGAGCAAGTAAATTGTTCGACAATGTAAATATTAAATTTAATGCAGGAAATTGCTATGGACTTATAGGTGCAAATGGCGCAGGTAAATCTACGTTTCTTAAAATCTTATCTAAGGAAATTGACCCAAGCTCAGGCGAAATACACATTGCCCAAAGGGCTAGAATGTCTGTGCTTAAGCAAGATCACTATGCTTATGATGACTATACAGTTATAGATACTGTAACAATGGGAAATCCAAGACTTTATGAGATTTCAAATGAAAAAGATGAGCTTTATGCAAAAGAGGACTTTAATGACGAAGATGGCGTTAGAGCAGCAGAACTTGAGGCGGAATTTGCAGAAATGGGCGGCTGGGAAGCTGAATCAGAAGCAGCCCAAATGCTACAAGGACTAGGATTACCAGTAGATACACATAATAAAAAAGTAAGTGAATTAAACGGTGGCGACAAGGTAAAGGTTCTTTTAGCACAAGCTTTGTTTGGTAAACCTGAAATACTTCTTTTAGATGAGCCTACGAACGATTTAGATTTGAAATCCGTTAAGTGGTTAGAGAACTTTTTATTCAATTTTGAAGGAACAGTAATAGTTGTATCTCATGATCGTCACTTTTTAAATACAGTTTGTACTCATATAGCAGATATTGATTATGGAAAAATCAAACTATATGTTGGGAATTATGATTTTTGGTATGAATCGAGTGAATTAATTCAGAGGATGCTTAAGGATCAAAACAAAAAAAGTGAAGATAAAATTAAAGAACTGCAAAGCTTTATTCAAAGATTTAGTGCCAATGCGTCTAAATCTTCCCAAGCAACTTCACGTAAAAAATTACTTGACAAGATTACTATAGAAGAAATGCCAGCATCTTCAAGAAGATACCCTTTTGTAGGCTTTAAACCAGAACGTGAAGTGGGTAATGAAATATTATATGTAGAAGGTCTTTCAAAAACAATAGATGGTGTTAAAATTTTAGATAACATTACATTTAGAGTAAACAAAGATGATAAAATTGCTATTATAGGGCAAAATGAAAATGCAGTAACAGCACTTTTTCAAATTCTTGCAGAGGAAATGGAACCTGACGCTGGAACTGTTAAATGGGGTGTTACCACATCACAATCTTATTTTCCAAAAGATAATAGTGCGTTTTTTGATGACTGCGACTTAACACTTGTGGACTGGATGCGACAATACTCAGAAGAAAAAGCGGAAAGTTATGTACGTGGATTTTTAGGACGTATGTTGTTTGCAGGAGAAGATGCGCTTAAAGCTGCGAAAGTATTATCAGGAGGAGAAAAAGTGCGTTGTATGCTATCTCGTATGATGCTATCAAACGCTAACGTGCTACTACTTGATCAACCAACCAACCACCTTGACCTGGAATCTATTACAGCGGTCAATAATGGACTGATAGATTTTACGGGAAATGTGATTTTTACGTCTCATGACCATCAATTAATTCAAACCATATCCAATCGTATTATTGAGATTTTACCAGAAGGAATAATTGACAAATCACTTCCGTATGATGAATATTTAGAAGCACAAGCGAAAATTAGCTAAAAATACAATATTGTAGTATTATGGTATATAAGAATGGTAATGTGTAAAGGAGAGTGTTTGAATGCGAATCGTTATTGTAGGTGGAATAGCTGCTGGAATGAGCGCTGCAGCAAAAGCTGTTAGAACAAATACAGAAGCAGAAGTTGTTTTATACGAGAAAACAGACATTATATCTTTAGGAACATGTGGAATGCCATATTATATAGGAGGATTTTTTTCTGATCCCAACAATATGATTGCAAGAACAGTAGAACAGGCAACAGAGGCGGGTATCCAA
>DUUM01000113.1 GCA_012841565.1 Candidatus Epulonipiscium sp.
ATAATTTTCATCAATAATAACATTGGGATAATCACGTATAATTGTGTTTGCTGGTGAAATTGGCATTTTTGTATCATAATAATATGTGTACGGAGTATCTAATCTAGGTGCATAAACTACGCTCATATTAAGGCCTTCCGCGATGGACCGCAGGGGCACATAGGCTGTGCCTTCATGGATTATTGCAGATTCATCATTTACTAAATCCTCTAGTTTGATATCATGCCCTAATTCCTGGATAATAAAGTCTCTAGGCACTAGTATCTTATTGTCTTTATGAAGCATATCGTATCCCGTTACCAAGGTCCCATTTACAAATATGGCAGTATAATTATTGCCTATATCATCTGCAGATTTCGTCACTGAATGATCTAGGGGTATGATGATCTGGTCAGGGTAAAAACTAGCTACTGGATTTCCTTTTTTATCCTCTTCCTCTGTATTATCAGGAATTACAGAATAATATGGCTGATTATTTTCTACATTGGTAATGACCCAATAAGTAGTCCCATTATCTACTTCCTTACTAAGCGTAATCTTTTGCCGAATTTCACTATATACTTCCCCTTGGAGCATTTCATAATAGTTAAGGGTGGAAACAAATGTGTTGTCATCTAATTCTTTAACAAGTACCACGCCTGCCTCTCCCAACGAAGGGCTAGATCCCCCTGTTACCCATAGCTGCTGCAAAATCTTTGGCATTGCTTTTTGCCTAAGCTCATCTGATAGTGCCATATATTGCAGGGCCCCACTTCTTACTTGTTGCCCCCTAACCCATAGTGTAAAGACTTCCCTAGCACTAGTTGGTCTTAGCATGGTTTCTAATTCTGCTATTTTTTCATTAAGCTCCTCAGCTTTCATATAAGATATTTCTAAATTCTTATCATTATACTTTACATCTGCTAAAAATAAAACATTCAGCCAATCTTTCCCCACATATAATGTGCCATCTATTATCTTATAGTCATATAGGGCATAGGGCGTGGATACGCCTTGGCTAACAATGTTTAGGGTTATAGGTTTAGAGTTAATCACAGGTGGATTTGTTGCAATCCTTCCAAAGGAAAACTCGAAATTTTCTAGCCTCTTGGGTATAGATAAAGCTGTTTTACTGTCTGCTTTAATTCCTCTTTGGTAATTAGTATATCTGTGCAGGTCTAAAAAATGATCAATTTCCACTGTAATTGTTCCCTTATCCCAGGAGACACTGGATGCACCCATGGTTTTTGCAAACCAAACAAGGGGGATTAATTCTTCCTCCACACTTAGACCTTTTGGTATCTGGATGATCTCCTCGTTAACCTTAAGCTGAGTAATGCCTTCTTTTGAAAAAATCTGTGTTACTGCCAGGGTGCTAATAAGTAGTGCTAATAAAATAAGTCTTTGATAATTCTTCATGGCTTTCCCCCTTATATTTTGTTTTCACCTATGGAGACTGGCCCCAAACTATTCTGACAACCAACCCCCCCTAGGCTTATCGCCTAAGAGGACATAAGATACCTTTATCCCTTTTCCGTTCTATTTCTTCCACTATTTTTCGCCTTATACATAGCCTGATCGGCCCTTTCCAGTATACTGGCCCCATCATCATCATTTTTCAGTTCCACTACCCCTAGACTAATTGTCAAAGGCGGGATCCCCTCAAAAGGATATTCCTCTACACTCATACGGACTCTTTCGGCTAAATCAAAAGCATCATTAATATTTGTGTCTGGCAAAAGAATAGTAAATTCCTCTCCACCTATCCGGGATAAAACATCATATCGGCGTATGATTTTTCCCACAACCTTAACTAAGGTTGCTAAGACATAGTCTCCTTTATTATGGCCATAGGTATCATTTACATTTTTAAAATGATCAATATCAAGCATGATTAAACAAAATACTTTGTTTTTACGTTGGCCTCTTAGTATTTCATTCTCTATATATTCATTAAAATACCTTCTATTAAAGGCCTTGGTTAATGGATCATGTATGGCCGAAACTTTCAGCTCATCATAAATACGTTTTTTAAATATAAATAAGGTAATAATAATAGCAAGTACATTCAAAATAAACCCTACAGTGAAATATTTAAAATACGAGACATTGCCCTCTGCAATCTTTTGAGCATTTAAAACACTCTCATTGCTAATCTTCCACATCTCTTCACTTTTTATCAGCACAAGATTTTTTGTTTGCTCTATTGGGTTTAGATGATAATCATCTAGTAACAATTCAAGTTCTCTCCAACTTTGTTCCAGGGCTTTAATATTATTAATTTGCTCCCCATGGTCATAATCCATTATTTCGGGATTATGAATATAAGAAGTAATTAAAACATCTATGTCTTTCCTACTCTCGTTATGTGTATTATTATTAAGTTCTATTTTCACTAGCCTTTGTATGGACCCACGTATCTTTCCTACTTCGTTAATTAGCTCAGCATCATGTTTCATAGCTTTAAAAAACCCACCGTATACAATTACCTGGGTAATCATTAAAATAGTTAAAATAATTCCAGCAATAAATAACTCCCGGGTTTTAATTTTCATGTCAAACCTCCTAGCCAATCACTAAGTAATATATCTTTATTTGATTATACAATATTCTACAATATATAACTATATATTTCCACTCAAGATACTATTTAGCCTACCATTCTAGTAGCCTGTTTGCTTTACTTAGGCCCTATTATTTTGTATAATGAAGTAATCACATTTAGGGGTGCAACTATGCGTAATTATGAACAAATTAAAAAAGAAGAAACACTTTATCTGAATGATACCATTCATTTTATTCAAACAGAATTAAAAAAAGATGAGCAAGCAATGAAAGACAGACGTAGCAATGTTATTGCTTCTCGCCGGGAAATGTGGGAAAAGGCACCTCGCTCTGCCCACGATTTTGATAGAATTCCAGAGATGAATCATTATCTTGAAGAAGTTAATTATCAAACCCAAAATTATGAGCGTATTGCCGAGCGTATTAAAAAATACAATCAAATGCTGGATTCACCTTATTTTGGTCGTTTTGATTTTAAAGAAGATCATGATGATATAGTTGAAAAAATCTATATTGGCCTATACAATCTAATGGATATGAAGGATATGTCTATTTATGTTTATGACTGGCGCTCGCCTATTGCCAGTATATATTACCAGTCTGAAGTAGGACGCGGATCCTATCAGTCCCCTGGTGGCACCTTATCTGGGGAAATTTCAATGAAGCGGCAATATAAGATTGAAAAAGGTGAATTAACCTACTTTTTTGATAGTAGCATACAAATTAAAGATGATATTTTGCAAGAAGTCTTAAGCCATAATACTTCTCCTAAAATGAGGTATATTGTTGAAACAATCCAAAAAGAACAAGATTTAATTATTAGGGATACTAAGAATCAACTGCTAATTGTTCAAGGTGTTGCAGGGAGTGGCAAGACATCTATTGCCCTACACCGAATTGCTTTTTTACTTTATACAGGTATGAATTCTAAGTTATTTTCTAATAATATTATGATTATATCTCCTAACACCGTTTTTAGTAAGTATATCTCCAACGTTTTACCAGAACTTGGGGAAGAAAATGTGGAGCAAATGACTTTTGATGATATTGCAAGGGATGTTTTAGGGCACACTTTAACCATTGAAGAAAGAAGTCAGATGCTTGAATCCCTGGTATGTCTTCATAAACACCATGATTTAAGTTCTAAAATTAATCGTATTATCTTTAAAGGATCTCTTGTATTTAAACAAATTATAGACCGGCTCTTAGAATATTATGAGCGCAGATTAATTTCTTTTCAAGATATTTACTATAATGGCCAAATAATTAAAACCAGGCAACAACTAATCAACCAATTATTAAGTGATCAAACAGGCCTACCTATTGCCAAAAAGCTAAACCGAATAGAAAATATACTAATTAGCCAGATAGAGTCATTAAAGAAAGAACGATTGCAACGGATACAGCAGATTGTGGAAGCTAGTGGAAAACATGCTTTCAATGTAGAAGAACACAGTAATATACTTGCTAATAAAGAAATTAAACAGCTTAAAAGCCAAATTCAAAGCTTTACTAAAATAAATTATCTTAATCTCTATAAGTTGCTTTTTCAAAAAAACAATCTTTTGCTTTCTTTAGCAAGAGACTTATCACTTC
>DUUM01000114.1 GCA_012841565.1 Candidatus Epulonipiscium sp.
ACTAAATCAGAAATAATAGCCGACGCCATTGTAATTCCTGCGGACGGACCATCTTTAGGGACTGCCCCTTCTGGAATATGAATATGAATATCTGTATTTTTATGAAAATCCACATCAATTCCAAGCTCTGATGCTTGAGAGCGAATATAACTCATAGCTGCCTTAGCAGATTCTTTCATCACATCTCCAAGCTGACCTGTAAGCTCTAATTTGCCTTTACCCGCCATGGTGTTCACCTCTACAGACAATGTGTCTCCTCCAACAGATGTCCAAGCTAGGCCCCTTACAACTCCAATTTGGGGGTCTGCGTTTTTACCCTCATAGTGATACTTTTGAATTCCTAAGAGTTCCTCTATATTTTTAGCGCTTGCTGTAAATGTTTTTCGTTTTGTATCAATCAGTCTTTTGGCAACCTTTCTACAAAGAGAAGCTAGGATACGTTCTAATTTTCTCACACCAGATTCTTTTGTGTAGCCTTGTATAATAAGGTGCATCATTGGCTTACTAATTTTTAATTGAGCCTTTTTCATACCATGTTTTTCTAACTGTTTTGGTAAAAGATATTGCATAGCAATTTCTACTTTTTCAGGTTGTGTATAACTACTAACTTCAATAATTTCCATACGGTCTAATAAAGGCCTGGGAATATTCGTCACGCTATTGGCAGTTGCAATAAAAAGTACTTTTGATAAATCAACAGGGACTTCTAGATAGTGATCACGAAATGTATGGTTTTGCTCACTGTCGAGAACTTCCAAAAGGGCTGCTGCCGGGTCTCCTCTAAAATCATTACTCATTTTATCTACTTCATCTAATAACATAAGAGGGTTACTAGACTTTGCCTGGGTTAATGATTGGATAAATCTACCTGGCATAGCTCCTATGTATGTCCTACGGTGTCCTCTAATTTCTGCTTCATCTCTTACACCACCTAAGGAAAGCCTTACATAGTTACGTCCTGTTGCTTTTGCAATAGAACTACCTACAGATGTTTTCCCAACACCTGGGGGCCCAACTAAACATAAAATAGGGCTGGCTATTTCAGGGGATAAAACCCTAACTGCTAAATATTCCAATATCCGCTCTTTAATTTTATCTAGGCCGTAATGATCGTCATTTAAAATCTTTTCTGCTTTCTTTAAATCATCGTTTTCTTTTGTTGTCCTATCCCAGGGCAAATCTAAAACAGCATCTATATAGGTACGAATAACCCCACTCTCTGGTGAAGAGGGGGATGTTCTAAGGAGCCTATCTAGCTCTTTTTCTACTTTTTCCCTAGCTTCTTCAGATGGATTGATCTCCTCTAGTCGCTTTTTATAAGCTTCTATGTCACCCTTTACCCCATCTTTTTCACCCAGTTCATCTTGAATAATTTTAAGTTGTTCTCTTAAATAATATTCCTTTTGGCTCTTATCTATATTCCTTTTCACTTTACTAGTAATATCTTTTTGAATAGAAAGAATCTCTACTTCTTCTTGTAAAATTTCTATTGTTTGATATAATCGGTCGTCTTGATCTAAGGTGCTCAATATAGCCTGTTTTTTCTCTACCTCTAATGATATATTAGCAATCATTAAGTCTGCCATTGAACCTGGAGATTCTACAGAAAGTATATTATAAATCATATCGGTTGTAATTCTGGAGTTTAACTTAGAATACTCCTCAAATAAATCACCTGCTACCCTTAAAAGGGCACTTGTTGATTTAGATGGTTCTTCTTTCCTTCTCTTAGGTTCGGTATAAACAATGGCATTAGCTAAAAAGTAGTCATCTTCCTCTTCAAAGGAAATAACACGTGCCCTCGTTTCTCCTTCTACTAATATCCTAATGGTACTTTCTGATAACTTTAATATTTGTTTAATACTTGCTATTGTACCTACATCATATAGATCTTTGGCT
>DUUM01000115.1 GCA_012841565.1 Candidatus Epulonipiscium sp.
AAGCTTGCTTGTAATGCGAAAGAAGAAGATGAAATAAAAATAGTCTATATAGGTTGAGCAATTAAGCCAACTTATATAGACTATTTTTAAAAGTGTTTTTTTAAGAGTGAAAGCTCATTGTTTGTTACAGGAATAATACCACCGTGCCTAACACCCTCTGGTAAAAGAAAGTCTTGGTAGGGTAACTTTGTCCAGTTTATAAGATCTGTGGATACAGAACAACCCCATCTTTTGCGAGTATATTCATCGTAATAAAGGTACCATTTTTCTTCTGTTAAGGATTTTATAAGGATAGGTCCTTCTACCCAAGTATCTGTTAGTCTTTTGGCTTCAGGGGAAGTTGGTCCAGGGTAACCAGTACCTGCAGATAAGGAAGTAGCTACTTTAATGGATTTCTCATTAGGGGTAGCTTGGCGCTCATCTTTAAAATATAAATAATAAATATCTTTATCTTTTACAATGGTACCATCGATAACGTTATAACCAGGATCAAATAGTATTTCGGCCTCTGTAAAATCAATAAAATCAGTTGTATAGGCTTTATAAAGTCGATGATCACGATATTTGTCTATGGAACTAGACCAGAAGACCATGTATTTTTCTTCAGTGTCATCATAAAAGACTTCTGGGGCCCAGGTGTTTAAACTTCCTTTTTTGGCGATAGGTATAAGGCGTTCATTTTCCCAATGGATTAGATCTTTGGAGTCCCATGCCAGTATGTTTTGACTGTCCCAAGAATCTGTAGAAATCATTTTAAAAGTATTATCTTCTACCCTAATAACATGAGGGTCTCGAATAGACTTATTTCCTAGAGTAGCTTTCAGTATTTCTTGATTCTGATTAAGTTCTTTCCAAAAAAGGCCATCCTCACTATAAGCATAAAATAGACTTTCGCTTTCTGTTTTGAAAAAAACTAGCAGGTAGCCTGCATAGTCTTGATTATAAATAGTGGACATTTTAATATCTTTCCTTTCTAGCATATGAATTGTGTGATTATGTTACACTTTGATTGCATATATAGCTTATAATAAATAGAGAGAGAAGTAAATGAGATAATGAAGTAAAAGTAATTGTTGGAAAGAAATTAAAAATGAACAGGAGGAAATGGCATGAAAATATCAGTTTGTGTAGATGCATTATATCGAGGAAAAGATCTTTTTGAGTCCCTAGAAAAAATAAAAGCCAGTGGTTATAACGCATTTGAGTTTTGGTCATGGTGGGATAAAGATATTGAAAAATTGCAAGAGGTAAAAGAAACACTAGGGATGACTGTTACAACCTTTTGTACAAGATTTATTAGTTTGGTGGACCCAAGCCAAAGAGAGGCGTACATAAAAGGCTTAGAAGAGTCCATCCTAGTGGCGAAAAAACTGGGTTGTAAGCAGCTGATTACCCAAACAGGCAACGATACAAATGAAGATAGAGTGAAACAGAAAAACGAACTAATTCGGGGATTAAAGGCATGTCTACCAGTCCTTGAAGCCAATGATGTTACCTTGCTAGTAGAACCCCTTAATACCCAAGTAGATCATAAGGGGTACTATTTATATAGCTCGGAAGAAGCTTTTGATATTATTGATCAAGTAGATAGTAAGTATGTAAAAGTACTATTTGATATATATCATCAGCAAATCATGGAAGGAAATATTATAAGCCGTATTCGGGGTAATGTAGATAAAATAGGACATTTTCACGCAGCAGGTGTTCCTGGGAGACATGAGCTTTATGATGGAGAACTTAACTATAACTTCATCTTTGATGAGATAGATAATTTGGGATTTGATGGGTATATAGGATTAGAATATTTTCCAAAGGACGAGCCGGAAGTAGGATTAAAGAGACTAAATCTACCAGGGTTATTTTATTAACTTTTATTAATTTTCTTTTTATTAAAAGCATTTCTATACTGAGAAGGCGTCATACCTTCAAACTTTTTAAAAATCTTCATAAAGTATTTATCATCATTAAATCCGCAAGTTTGAGCAATATAAAACAGGGTGTTGGTAGGATCTGTTAGGAGGTTTTTAGCCACAGATATCCGAGTACGATTAATATAATCTAACAAGGGATAATTAGTATGTTTTTTAAATAGGGATGATAAATAAGTTGGATTGTAGTGAAATTTTTTAGCAATACCTTGAACAGTTAAAACTTGATTGTAATTTGCACGAATCCATTCGATTATATGTATAATATTGGTAGGTATATTGTTATTCGAGAGGTTTTGAGATATTAATGATTCTCGAGATATTTCTAAAATAAGAAGACTTAATGCGTAGTCAGACCGATAGGAATGGGTAAAGTTTCCGAAACGAGAGAAATCTAAAAGTTGGACAAAGAGTAGGTTAACGCGTTTATCAGAGGAAAGCACAGCATATTCTGGAAGGATGTAATGATTAACTGAATAAGAAACCTCAGGGTTGG
>DUUM01000116.1 GCA_012841565.1 Candidatus Epulonipiscium sp.
CAGAACTTACTTATGAAATATCTGATCTTTTATTTCACTTATCCGTTTTAATGCTAGAACTTGGAGTGACATGGGAAGATATATATGCAGAGCTTTCAAAAAGAAAATAAATCAGTTTATAGCATCTGATTGTTCAGGTGCTTTTTTTACGTCTGTATGGTAAACTATCAACTAGATGACATAATTAAACAATAGATTACTTTTAAAAAGTGTAAGTGGGGGATAAAGATGGGTATATTTACAGGTAATTTTATTAATGCTGGGACAATTATTATAGGGTCAGCAGTAGGATTAATTCTTAAGGGTGGGATTCCAGAAAATATTAAAAAGACCATGTTACAAGGTGTTGCCTTATGCGTATTATTAATAGGAATATTAGGGCTCAAAAATGTAAATAATGAAATGGTAGTCATCATTTCTATGGTGCTTGGGGCTGTTATAGGTGAAATGATTGATATTGATAAGAGGTTTAATGCACTTGGACAAACGGTAGAAAAAGCTTTTAAGGGTAAGCAATCTAATATTGCAGAGGGCTTTGTAACGAGTAGTTTGTTATTTTGCGTAGGTGCAATGGCTATTACAGGGGCACTTGAAAGTGGCTTAATGAATCAGCATACCATCCTGAGTTCTAAGGCGATTTTGGACGGTATTACCTCAATGATTTTCGCCTCTACCATGGGTTTTGGCGTTTTATTATCTGGAATCTCCGTCTTTATTTATCAAGGAGTAATTGTTGTAGGAGCTAGTTTTGTCAAAGATATATTAGGGCCTCTTGCTATTAGCGACATGACAGTAGTTGGGAGTTTGCTGATTATAGCGATTGGATTTAATATGCTTAACATTACCAAGATAAAAATAGCAAACTTATTGCCAGCAATCTTTTTGCCAATTATATATTATATGTTCTTTTAACAAGGTTAAAGGGGAAAATAAGGAGGAGTCAGATGATTCGTTTTAATAATGACTGGGATGAGTTACTAAAAGGGGAATTTACAAAACCATATTATATAGAGCTTAGTAAGTTTTTAGAACAGGAATATGCAGAGCAAATCATTTTGCCCCCAAAAAAGCAAATCTTTACCGCTTTTAAAACTACATCGTTTCAAGAAACCCAGGTTGTGATTTTAGGCCAAGACCCTTATCATGGAGAAAATCAGTCTCATGGATTAGCTTTTTCCGTCATGCCAGGAGTCACTATTCCCCCATCTTTAAGAAATATGTTGAAAGAATTAAATAGTAGTTTAGCTTGTAAAATTCCTAACAATGGATATCTGCTAGAATGGGCTAATCAAGGAGTTTTACTCTTAAATACAGTTTTAACCGTTAGGAAAGGAGAACCTAATTCCCATAGAAAAAAAGGTTGGGAAACCTTTACAGATGCAGTTATCCAAGCCCTAAATAAGCGAGAAGATTCCGTTATCTTTATACTTTGGGGAAATAATGCAAAAGAAAAAAGTAAAATGATTACGAATACCAGACATTATATTCTAACTGCTGTTCACCCAAGCCCCTTATCAGCTAGTCGTGGATTTTTTGGATGTAATCACTTTAAGCTAGTCAATGAAATATTAAAAGAGCAAAACAAAAAACCCATAGATTGGCAAATCAGTGATCGTTGAGTGGATAAGGGGAGTTGTTGGCGCGGGGTGGATGGTCTTATATCATACGCTTAGGACAGCAAGAATTTCTAAAGTACTAGTTGCTTGCCTGTAGATGATTACCTAAAAATCAAAACTCGGCACAAATAGAACTGGAGAGAGTATCTTGTTGAGCCTC
The DNA here is from genome assembly GCA_012841565.1 of Candidatus Epulonipiscium sp. The sequence goes on from DUUM01000116.1 coordinate 1,777, forward strand.
AGACAGTTGATTTTCTTAACGGTAATCATCTACAGGCATCGCAAAGTACTTTAACGAAATTCTTGCTAGTCTACGCTTAATGATATAAGACCATCCACCTCCGCAGGGAATCACTTTCCGTAAGTTTCACTACGCAATAAGCTGGATATCAATATCAACAAGTGAATATTTATAAGAATTTCGTTAAAATACTTTGCGAAGGATATAATTAATTTGCGTAAAAAAAGTCAATTGTTTGAGCGGTAGCGAGTTTTGACTTTTAGCAAATTAATTATATCCGAGCATTAGTACTTTAGAAATTCTTATATAATGAACGGTTGATATTGATATCCAGCTTATGCGCCGACAACTTCCCTAGCAAGGTCTAGGGTCTAAGTTCTAAGGTTTTTGGTGAGTTGTATAATGAAATGAAAGAATAAGCTTAAAAACAAAGAAATCCAATGAGATATCCTGTACAATGTAAGTTACGAGACAAACAAGGAGGATAAATCATTGGATCAGTTAAAGTATAGCAGGAAAAGAAAAAAAGGTAAACATCTAACTTATGAAGATAGGCAATTAATAGAACATTATTATAAAAGAAAGAACGAAAAAAGAGGTTTAGTTTCATCGTTAGTGAGGCTAATAGGTAGCAGTGAATCGACCATTAGAAGAGAATTAAAGCGGGGAAAAGCTGTGTTACGAGATTCACAGTGGAGGGAATATGAAAGTTACAGTGCTGATATAGCACAGGCAGACGCCGATTTTCAAAGTACCGGCAAGGGTCCTAATGTGAAATTACTAAAGGACTATGATCTTGTTAATTATATAGAAACTGAAATAATCGAAAATAAAATGTCTCCCGATGCAGTCATTATGAGATTGGAGAAAAATAACTGGCAAGATGGCAAGGGGAATCAGTTTAGTATATCCATATGCACTAAGACCTTGTATAACTATATAGATATAGGGTTGTTTCCCAACCTAACCAATAAGGAGCTACCTAGGCGTGGTGTTGCCAGCAAGAGGAAGCAAAGGCGCGTTCGTAGGTCTCACCGCAAAGTAGATGGTAAGAGCATCTTAGAAAGGCCTAAAGCAGCTGACATTCGAAGTGAGTACGGTCATTGGGAAATGGACTGTATTGAAGGGGCCAAAGGGAAAGAAAAGGCTTGCTTATTGACTTTGGTTGAAAGAAAAACCCGCGAGACACTCATATTTAAACTGGCCTCCCAAAGTCAAGAATGCGTCATCAATGTATTAAATCGATTAGAAAGAAGAACTGGCCGGGTAAAGTTTTCGAAGACGTTTAAAAGTATTACAGTGGATAATGGCAGTGAATTTCTCGATGATATGGGAATGGAAACCTCTTTATTCAGCAAACATTTAAAAAGAACCAGCATATATTATGCCCATCCATATTGCTCTTGGGAAAGAGGTACCAATGAGCAGACAAATGGGATGATCAGAAGGTTCGTCCCAAAAGGATCGCATATAGCGCCCATAAAAGTGAGAAAGATTAATGACATAGAACTATGGCTTAATAATTATCCGCGTAGGATATTAGATGGTGCTTCAGCTCATGAACTGAAAGAAACTGTAGCATAACTTAATATTGTATAGAAATTTCTCAGTCATTACACTTTACAACTAGGGTATCTCAATAGATAGAGAACATAGTATCATTTTTAATTTATCTATGATATAATATAGCCGTATTTACAATAAATAGGAGTGTTGTTATGTCAGAGAAATTTGAAGTAGGTCAGATTGTTGAAGGAAAAGTAACGGGGG
>DUUM01000117.1 GCA_012841565.1 Candidatus Epulonipiscium sp.
AAGAATTTAGTACCTTTATTTTGTGTGCCCATTTTTAGGGTAATCTTTAATCTCTTCTTCTGAACTTTAATCTGCAAGATTTATCATTCGTTTTTTCATTTCAAAAGGATAGTTTCGCAATTACCTAATCTTAAAATTATAGTTTCATTATATCATTAATTCACCTATTATTGTGTCCTTTCTTTTTGTTACTAATTTAATCAACCTTCACCTGTTCTGTTATACCCTTCGATATTGTCTATCACGATATTTGGATTATAAACATAATAAATTGACTTAAAATGTCAAGCAGTGTAAACTGTTGTAAAGGTGCATTGTAGATATATGCATATTCAAATAAAAACAAAATACTCGGGGGGATTTATTATGAATAATCATCTTAAAAATGCCGATAAGGTAAGTACAACTATTATTGATATCATTGTATTGCTAGTATCCATACTAGCATTTACTAAACACGGATTTGTTGGGGGACTAAAACTAGCTCTTCCCTTAATCATTGTTGGTGTATTGACCACAGGATTTTACTTTGTTAAGCTTAATAGTAGAATAAAGGGCGTTATTTATGCATTACTAATTACCATCATTAGTATTAAGGACTTTTTAACTCCTGGAATGGGTTTCAATGCTACATACGCACTTCTTCTTTCCATGGCTATTATAGCTATGTACTTCAGAGAAAAACTAGTACTCTCCCATGGCATTATTCTTAACATCTTGCTTATTGTCATCTATTTTATTAGTCCCCAAGAACTTCTAAGTGGAAACACACGTTTTTCATTATTCTTACTTCTTGTAGTCAATGCAAATGCTACTTTTGCTTGTCTTTTCTTTATAACCAAGTGGAGTTCTAATCTTGTTGATATATCTGAGCAAAAAGCTAAGGAAGCTTTAAGTTTTGTAGATGTTCTCAATAATACCTTATCAAAAGTAAAAAATGGAACAAAAGTTTTAAATGAATCCATTAGTGTTTTTTCTAAAAATATGGATTCAAACTTAAATACCATAGAAAATGTTAATATTACAATACAAGAAATGTCAAAAGGTGTACAACATCAAGCTGATAGCATTAGCATTATCAATAGCAATATGAACGATATTTCTTTTGAAATGAAAGAAACAAAAATAATTTCTGATCATGTTTTAGAGAACTCCCATGGTATGATTGAAAAAGTTGCAGGTGGTACTCTAAAGGTGAAGCAAATGGAAACTCAAATGGAAACAATCAATGAAGCAGTGGGAACATCTATAACCATAGTGAACGAGCTACAAGAAAAAATAACTGATATTGTTGGCTTCCTTGATTCAATTAGTGATATTGCAAATCAAACTAATTTACTTGCTTTAAATGCAGCAATTGAGGCTGCCAGAGCAGGAGAGCAAGGAAGAGGCTTTGCTGTGGTTGCTGACGAAGTTGGAAAACTTGCTGTAGATAGCTCGAAAATAGTAAGTGATATTAATAATATTATTATGGCGCTTGCAACCCAAACCAATGAAGCTATTACGACTGTAAACCAAGGTGATGCTGCTTTAAAATCTGGCAATGATATTTTAACCCAGGTACTCTCTTACTTTGATGATTTTACAGAAGGATTCCAGCAAACAAATGAATCTCTTGCAGCAGAAAGTAAGATGATGGTGAAGGTTTCTTCAAATATTGTTTCTATCCAACATCAAATCGAAAATGCCGCTAGTATTTCTGAGCAACAAGCGGCTGCTACTGAAGAAGTATCTGCCACAATGGAAAACTTAAGTAGTGATGTGGCTTCTATGGATAGTGCTATTAGTAGAATTAATTCTTTAACCCATGATTTGGAAGAACTTTCCAAAGATAGTCTTTAGATAAAACTAAAGTTAGTAAAAAGATGGCGTAACCAATAATATTGGCTACACCATCTTTTTTTATTATATGCCATCGTACCATTTAAGGCTTAGTGGATACCATTAATATAGTCCTCTAAATATTCTTTAATACCTTCAAAAGTCTCTTCACTAATAACATGCTCTATGCGACAAGCATCTTGTTCTGCTATCTCAGGAGATATTTTAATAATATCTCTTAAAAATGCTGTTAATACCTGATGTTTCTCATAGATGTCCTTAGCCTTCTTATGCCCACTACTTGTTAAGGTGATAAAACCATTGGTGTCTATAGAAATTAAATCATCTTCCTTTAAAAGGCCAACCGCTCGGCTTACACTGGGTTTACTAAAGTTTAATTCCCTAGCGATATCTATGGATCTTACTTGTCCCATTCTCTTACTTAAGACTAGAATTGTTTCGAATACATCTCTCTTGACTCATACATATGTTGTACCCCCAATCACTTGATACACTCATATTATCAAATTTATTTATAAATTACTAGTCCCAGGGTCTTCTATCTTTAAAATAGTTTTCTTAAGTTCTAATATTAAAAACACACTTCTCCCTAAATAAAAACATAAAAAGGATATCCAAAGTCCATGATTTCCCCAAATAGGAAGGGCTATTTTCCAAGCAATCAAAAAGGTTATAACCGCTAATATGGTAGAATTTCTAACGGGTCTGGTAGCTGTTGTACCTGTAAATACGCCATAAAAAACAAGCCCAACGCCTGCTACTAAAGGAAAAGCCATAATCCATAGAGCATAGGTACTTGCTGCAGCTATGACTTCTGGTAAATTGCTAAATACAGCTATAATTTGATTATAAAACACGCTATATAGCGTTGTTAAGAGAATAATTAAGGTAGCAGTCCACTGCCCTGCTCTTCTCCACCACAATTCCTTTATTTAAGAAAAGGACCCGATCACATAAATAGGTGATAGAGGTTAAGTCATGTGTAATAAAAATATATGACAAATCATATTTATATTTTAGGTCTATGAGTAAATCCATTACTTGAATTTGAGTCGATATATCTAGAGAGCTAACAGCCTCATCAAATAAAATTACTTCTGGCTCTAATGCAATAGCTCTTGCAATACATACCCTTTGTAACTGCCCACCACTTAACTCATGGGGATACCTATTCATTAAGTCAATACTTAAACCTACCTGCATTAAAAGATTATGAATCTGCTCATCTGTCTGGCTATTCTTTTTATGTCCTTTAATTCTTAAAGACTCGTAAATCGTATCTCTGACACTAAAACGCGGATTAACAGAGGAAGTATAATCTTGAAAGACAATACTAATCTTATTTCTCAATATTTTTTTTTCCTCTTTAAAATGGGTTCCATAAAGGTCAATCCCGTCTATAGTTACGCGCCCTGTGTCTGGTTTTAAGAAGCCTGTTAGCACATGGCCAAAAGTACTTTTACCACTTCCACTTTCGCCAACAACGCCAACACATTCACCTTTATATAGGCTTAAATCAACCCTTTTTAAGACTTGCTGCCGCTCTTTCCCAAAAATGCGTTTTTGATTTTCTTTTTTAAAACTCACTTCCACATCTTTTGCCTGGACAACTATTTCTCCCCATTCTTCCATGTCTTCCTTCCTTTCTCTTTCTTTTAGATAATACATCTTTAAATTGACTCATAACTTGCATTCTTTTTTCAACAAGATCCCTTGTATATGAATTGGTAGCATGTTGAAAAATATCCTCAACACTTCCCTCATCCACAACTTCTCCGTTATGCATCACTAAAACATAATCCGCTACCTTAGCAATGACACCTAAGTCATGGCTAACAAAAATCATGGCAACCTCATGCTCTTTTTTTATTCTGATAAACTCTTTTATAATCTCAAACTGAGTAATACTATCTATATCTGTTGTAGGCTCATCTGCAATGATTAGCTTTGGATTAAGAGCAAGAGAAAGTCCAATCATAACCCGTTGTAACATCCCACCACTAAGCTGATGGGGGTACTTTTTAATCACATCTTCAGGATTTTCTATTTGCATTAAATTTAAAGTCCTAATTATTTTTTCATTAATTTCTTTTTTTGAAAAATAAGTGTGAACCTTAAAGGTTTCGTTCATTTGATACCCAATGGTATATAGGGGATCAAAGCATGTCATAGGATTTTGTAAAATCATTCCCATATCCTTGCCTCTATATTTTCTTCTTTGTTCTTGATCTGCGGCATTTAGATCCATTTCATCAAACAAAACCCGGCCTGTTATATCAAAGTTCCTATCCAAAAGTCCCATAATCCCCTTGCAAAGCATACTTTTTCCACTGCCTGATTCTCCAAGTATACCAATGCACTGGCCTTTTTCGATGTTAAAGTTTACACCTGATACTAGCTGAGTTGTTTTTTGTTTTTGGTTTAATGTCACTGATAAGTTTTGAATTTCTAGTATTTTACTCATCTCACAACCTCTTTTGGATCCATCATATCTCTCAGACAATCGCCTAATAAGTTAAATGTCCCAACAATAACAATGACTGCTATTCCTGGTGCTAGCATTTGAGACGGACTGGTCGTCATGACATTCTTAGCTTCATTGAGCATGGCACCCCATTCGGGTATAGGTGCCTGTACCCCAAGTCCCAAAAATGACAAAGTAGAGATATTTAAAATAGCCCATCCCGTATCTAAAGACGCAAGTACTACTATATACTAGGCAAAATATGTTTTAACAATATGTATAGTGATCCTGAGCCTACTGATTGTGAAAATAACACGTAATCCTTATTGGTGTATTTAATAACATTAGATCGAACCATCCTGGCATACCATGCCCATTTTATAAAGACATTGGCAATAATCACATTCTTAATATCCACACCCATCAAGGCAATCACTGCCAAAATCATAATTTGACTTGGAAAAGACAGCATAATATCAACAGTTCGCATAATTATTTCATCTACAGGTCCTCTAAAATAGCCTGCTAAAACGCCCATTATCATCCCAAGCCCTATGGTGCCCGCCATGGTAACGAGAGATAGGAAGAATGTAGGTCTAATACCATAAATCATGCGTGATAAAATACAACGCCCTAAGTAGTCTGTTCCTAAAGGAAACTGGAAAGAACTACTGGCAAATTTATTTAAAAGATCATTTGCATAAGGATCATTAGGTGAAAAGAAGGGTGCAAAAATACCCAGAATAGTTGTAATACCTATAATAACCAAACAGGCTACTAATACTTTGTTCTTATAAAATTTATTTTGCACCTATACCATATCCTTATATAATAATTTAACCACTATTAGCGTTATGGCTGAAGAAAATATGAATCAAGATATCATTATTCTATGTCAAAATCTCTGCGATTATTTAAGATATATCACAACGGATACGATGGAAAGTGTCCCCTTACAAACAGAGCTCTTGTATACTGAAAAATATTTAACGTGTGTCAAAAGCAGATATGGACGAGATTTAAACTACTGCGTGTGTATACCCCCAGAACTAGAAAAAATTCCAATTCCAAAATTAATCATTCAACCTATTGTTGAAAATATCTTTATGCATGGTTTAAATACTGCTCCCCCTTGGTATATTGATATTCATGGCAGAGTTGAACACAATCAATGGCTTGTTACCATTCAAGACAATGGTATTGGCATGACAGCTCTAGAACTTGAAAAACTAAAAGGTCAGATGAATGATATTAAATTTTCAAAAGATATTTCTTCTCTTTGTATTGGCGGAATGGGAATACTAAATGTCTATTTAAGGTTGGTATTCTTATATGATAACAACGCAATATTTTCTATAGAAGATGGAGAAACGGGTGGTGTATGTGTTACCTTAGGGGGTCTATTAAGAAGATAGATAGGAGGCTAAATAATGTCCGAACAATTAACTTATAAAATATTAGTCGTTGAAGATGAATACCTTATACGGGAAAATATTGTTAAGAAAATCAATACTTTATCCTTAGGCTTTGACATTATTGGTCAAGCTAGCAATGGCCAAATGGCTCTTGATTTAATCAAGGAAATAGCTGCTACTTACCCCCGGATTAAAACCATTATTATTAGTGGTTTTAGTGATTTTGAGTTTGCACAAAAAGCTATTCGCTATGGTGTTCAAGACTTTCTGTTTAAACCCATCTGTGTAGAAGATCTCTCTTTAGCCCTACAGAAACTTCAAATTATCTGAGCCGTATATTTAAGAAATATAAGGATGAAACACCCATTAAGTTCATTACCAAGCTTAGAATAAATGAGGCCAAGCAGCTTTTAGTGGATAATCCAAATATGGATATTGGTTTAATTGGAGAAATGGTAGGCTACCCAGATTCCTCATATTTTAGCCGCGTCTTTAAAAGCAATGCAGGATTATACCCTGCTTAATACAGGCTATTACATCTAACAAAAAACCACTACTAAATGTAGTGGTTTTTCTTTTCAATATTTAATTTTTCAACATCTAAAAGTGCTGGCATATTGCCATCACGTATATGATCTAGGGATATAATATCACTCATTGGGCTTCTTTTTACAACCTTTTATATGAAATAATGAAATTATTTATAGAATAATAGTATACCACATACATTATTCCTAAACCCATTCACTTTAAATAAAACCAATGACCTCTAAATTTCTGACTTATTTCTCATAATATCGATCATTTACCTTGTCCTGTAAATACCTATTAGTCAAGCTAGGACTAGGACTTTCATACATGTCGTAAGCTTCATCTATACAAGTGGAACAAGCATCTCTTGGAATAGTTATGGCTAGTATCTTATAGCCACTATCTGAGCTTGATTTTATCCAGTTAACGCCCGAACAGTGATCACATCTTTTAAAATGTTGCACTTGATTTTCAATTATACCATCTGTATCATAATAAATTTGTTTGGATTTTTTAACGATTTCTATGCCTTTAAATTTTACTTTTCCTTCTTCATCTTTATTTTTCCATTTATCTAATACTATCTCTGATACCTTTTTTATATAGTCTGTAATATCCATTGATTGTTTTAATTTTTCAGGGTCAAAATCAGGCTCATGAACATTGGAATAATCAAGTCCTGCCATAGCCAATATAATGCCTAGATTCATATAGGGAAGGGCTCCCTCTATGGAATATCCGCCTTCTAGTACCGCTATATCTGGATTTAATATATGACTTAGTTTTGCATACCCTTGGGCTGTAAAATTCATATTTGTTAAGGGATCTGTGTAATGGTTGTCTTGGCCAGCAGAGTTTATGATGATATCTGGTTTATAATCATCTAGTATTGGCATAACTACATGATTAAGGACATATAAAAATCCTTCTTCACCTGTATGTGGTGGCAAGGGAATATTCACATTATAACCATAGGCCGCAGGTCCTCCCCGATCTTCTATGGAACCAGTGCCAGGATATAGTGTTCTTCCGTTTTGGTGAAAAGATATAAACAAGGTATCCTTGTCATTCCAATAGATATCTTCTGTTCCATCCCCGTGGTGACAATCTGTGTCAACGATAGCTACTTTTAAGGGCCCAAATTCTTGCCTCATTTTTTCTAGCATAATTGCCTCTATATTGATCACGCAAAAACCACGATCTCCGTAGACAACCCTATGAGCATGATGTCCTGGGGGGCGAACCAGAGCAAAGGATTTATCGACCTCTTTATTCATGACTGCTTGACCTGCCCGAATGGCGCCACCTACTGAAATAAAGTGAGACTGTGTCAATCTAGATTTAACATTGGGAACACAAAAATGGACGCGCTCAATATCTTTTTCTTCAGCTATAATAGGATTAAACATCTCTATTCCTTCTACGTCTCCTATCCCCTCTTCAAATAGTTGATCCTGTGTATATAATAGTCTTTCCTCCCTTTCTGGATGGATTTCACTAATTGCCCAGTCAAATGCAGGGAAAAATACTAACCCTAATTTATTTTTAGCTTTCATTTTTATTTCCCCTCCTTAGTTCGAGAATATGTCCAGGTTTTATTTGCGCTTGAATCCTAATATTTTTTCCCTTTGTCCTAAAGCCATCAATCATATTAAAACTACTAGCTTCTGTTATTTCATATGCCATGGTGTCTTCTTCCATTCCCATACTAATAGCCCCTGATTTTAATAATGCTATGGCTCTTTCTTTAGCCTCGTCTAGTGTATAGGTACTAGGAATGCTTTCGTATACGCCTAGTTGTGGAACACTTAAGGTGTTTTGTGATGTATCTGCTAACATTGTAATTTCCATTGTAGGCTTAGCTAAGGCTGCCCCTATAGCGTTAGCCACATGATAATTCTTGGGAAAATAGCAGGGTAATTCATAGTGTTTTTCTAGTATGGGCGAGAGTACGTTGGCTGGGCCACCGATTATATTGACACTCTTAGGATTTATTTTTTTGCCATGTAATAATTCTTTAATCGTATAGACTGGTTTGCTATTTATTTCTAATAATAAGGTGTCTGTTTTTTGCTTGATCATATCCGCCATGGTATCAAGTATCTTAGCCCCTACTTCTTCCGGTGTTATATTTAATTCTTTTCCTAATATTTTCATAGCTTGTTTTGCTTTTTCTCTGGCTTTTTCTTTGGACGCTCCCTTTGGCCTTTCTATTAATCCTAAATAGATCATAGCATCTGTAGGTGTTGGCTGTGGTCCACCAAGGGCATAGGGTCTTCCCATTCGCTTAGGTCCTATGAGAATTACACCATCTTCCACATATACGCTACTATCCCCACCTAAACCTATGGATACACTATAAATAGCTCTAACTAAGGTACTATATCCAGATATTTTAGCACCTAATGGTTCATATAGCGGGATACCATCGGCTAGAAAAAATATATCTGTCGTGGTGCCACCAATATCTAATAATATAGCATCTTCTTCTATATTTAACATTGCACTCATTCCCATAAAACTAGCAGCGGGTCCTGAAAATACTGTTTCAACTGGTCTTTCTTCTGCTGTTTCAATAGCCATGGTCCCACCATCGGCTTTTAATATATATAAAGGTGCATAAATTTTTTCTTTTTCAAGAGATTTTTTTATATTGGTTGAAAAATCCTGGAATGTACTAGAAACGGCTGCATTTAAATAGGATGTAAATACTCTTCTTGGAAAGTTTAATTTTCCTGATAATCTATGCCCCATAGTTATTGTGTCAAAATCCTTTTTTAACATCTCTTTAATATTAATTTCATTATGTGGATTCCTAGTAGAAAACTTACTAATGATAGCACATGATTTTATTTTATTTTCCTTAAATAAGTCAATGGCTCTATGGATCTCCACCTTATCTACATCTTCTACTACCTTCCCCCTATGATCTACATATCCAGATATAGATTGAATGTCACCCAAACAAGATGTAAAATCATTCTTCATCCCTGGGCCTGATTGAATAATCATTCCTACCTGGGATATTTTATTTTCTACTATAGCATTCGTAGATATTGTGGTGCTAAGGTTAATTCTTTTAATCTTCGTTTTGTCATAATCCCTTAATAATTCTTCTAATGTAGTCCAGATAGTATTCAATAAATCGTCTTTATCTGTGAGTCTTTTAATCGTATTAATTACCTGGTTATCTTTTATGATAACGCCATCTATATGAGTTCCTCCCATATCAAGCCCTACAATCACCATAATTACCTCCTCTTTCTACATCATGTATAACCCCGTCATCCTATGTCTTTCTTTAGCTACCTTGTCACCAATATGATTCATTTTTAAAACAGTATCATTTGCTAAATTTTCTTACCTGTATTATCCTTATTGCTGATTTCACACCAATTCCAGTAGGTATGTTCTAGGGGACCGCTACCTTTACCTAAATCAAGCTGTGCACGCAATGCACCTGTAAGGTAGTCTTTTGCGTTCTTTATACTGTGGTCCAGTTCATTTCCGGCCGCCAGGTTACATGCAATAGCTGCTGATAGGGTGCATCCTGTTCCATGGGTATTGGGGTTATTAATCCTTTCCGCCTTGTACCAATGTAGGTCATTGCCTATGCAAAGCAAATCAATTGCATCGTTAACTAGGTGCCCACCTTTTACAAGGACAGCACCTTTTGTTTTATTAGCAATAGACCGCCCTGCCTTAATCATATCACTCTCGTCTTTAATTTCAAACCCACAAAGCACCTCAGATTCTGGAATGTTAGGTGTGATGACTGTACCTAGTGGCAACAAAAGATTAGTAAGAGCCTCCTGAGCCTCCTCGGAAATCAGATGAGAACCACTGGTAGAAACCATCACAGGATCAACAACAATATTTTTCACCTTATACTCACGAAGTTTTTCTACAATAACTTGAATAATTTTACTATTTGAAACCATACCAATTTTAACGGCATCAGGGAAAATATCTGTAAAAATACAGTCTAATTGCTTACCCACAAACTCCGGAGTTACTTCCATAATGCCATAAACTCCTGTTGTGTTTTGCGCCGTAAGGGCTGTGATTGCACTCATTGCATACATTTTATGTGCCGTAATGGTTTTTATGTCGGCTTGTATTCCGGCTCCACCACTTGGGTCTGACCCAGCAATTGTCAATACTGTTTTCATTTTATGACCTCACTCCAATTCTTATATGATTCCAGATAATAATCTGAGATGTCTTTTACCTGATTTTGTTTCTTGTGGGCAGACTTGTCATATACGCCTACAACCCTAAACCCAGCATCTTTAGCTGTTTTAATAGCATGGAGACCATCCTCAAAAACAAGCGTTTCTTGTTTTCTAATACCAATCTTTTCAAGTGCCATCTCAAATATAAGTGAGCTGTCTTTTCCTTTTCCAACCTCTGTACATGTAAGGATATGGCTAAAATAGCCATTCATTTCATTGTGCTTTAATGCTGCTTCTACCAAATAACGGTCCGTTGCCGTTGCGATACACATTTTTATGCCCCTATTTTGGAGTTCTTTGAGCATGGAAACAACCCCAACTTTAGGTTCAGCCACATGTGTATAAAAATCTTCAATCATATTATTTACGCCGTCAATAATTGTTTCAACACTATCGGTTATGCCATAATGATCCCGGTAATAGTTGGCCCCCTGGACAAGGCTCATGATTTCAAATTTTTCATTGAGCCCTTTTTCTGGCGTAATCCCTCTCTTTAAAAGATAATCTTCGGCCATGGTATCCCATATAAACATTGAATCCAAAAGTGTGCCATCAAAATCAAATATTACACCTTTTATAGTCATTGGTTTACCATATTCTTTGATAGTTTCAATAACTGTTCAGTCTTTTCTTTAATATTATCTTGTGCAAAAATGGCTGAAACTAGGGCTACCCCGTCGATACCGCTGCCTGAAAGGTGACTGATATTATAATCGTAAATTCCACCTATAGCACATATAGGCACATCAACCGCTTCACAAATGGCTTTAAGTGTTTCTGTAGATAGTACATTTACATCTGTTTTTGTTGATGTTGTAAAAACTGCGCCAACGCCAAGATAGTCTGCACCACACGCTACTGCCTTTTTTGCTTGCTCTACTGTCTGCGCAGAAATGCCAATAATTTTTTCACTGCCCAGGCGGTCACGCACTTTGAGGACGTCCATATCATGTTGTCCAACATGAATTCCATCAGCATCGCAAGCAATTGCCACCTCTACGTTATCGTTAATAATAAACGGCACATTATACTTCCTACACAAAGCCTTGATTTCAAAAGCTTGAGTCAAGAAATCCTCATCATTAAGCTCTTTTTCGCGTAGCTGAATCATAGTGACACCACCTTTTAAGGCCGCTTCTACATCATGGGCAAGGGTTCTACCTGAAAGCCACATACGATCAGTAACCCCATACAAAAGCATATGATTTTTATCGCACTTCATAATTTGCACGCTCCTTAAGTTGTTTTGCATTAAGATTATATACTGCATCTATAATATAATTACGATAAGTAACATTCCCATCCTCGGGGGTCAGCCTGTTATGGGCAATTTCTCCGCACACGCCCATGGCACAGACACTTGCAGCCACCCCTCCAAGAATGTCATGGGGATTTGCAACGACATAAGCTACAGTCATGGCGCTGAGCATACAACCAGTTCCACTTATTTTTGACATCATAGGATGACCATTTCGGATAATATATGCTTTATTTTCGTCTGCAATAATATCGATAGCTCCTGTCATAGCAATGACTGCCCCCGTCTTTTTAGACAGTTGCTTTACATATTTTATAGCCTTATCAAGAGTCTCTTCTGTCACCGTATCAGCCTCATCAGCATCAACACCTTTTGTGGTACCTTCTCCTAAAAGAATGGTCTTAATTTCTGAAACATTACCCCTAATCACAGTAAAGTTAACTTCTTTAAGGAGCTTATAAACAGTTTCTGTCCGCAGGGTTGACGCTCCAACTCCCACAGGATCTAATAAGACAGGGTGACTAATCTCATTAGCTTTTTTTCCGGCTAGTAACATTGCAGAAATCGCCCTTGCGGTGAGGGTCCCCATATTAATATTTAGACCACCACAAATTGAGGTTATTTCTTCAACTTCCTCACAAGCATCAGCCATAATTGGCGAACCCCCGCAGGCAAGAAGAATGTTTGCACAGTCGTTAATGGTGACACTATTTGTGATATTATGTATGAGCGGACATTTTTCCCTTACATTTTCCAAGTATTTAGTGAACATTTTATTTCCTCCATTAATTTTATTTGCTTTCTAACTGTATATTTTAAACGAAGAATGCAAAAAAAAGGAAATACCTGAAGGTATTTCCCGTAGAAGTTTAGTGTTTAACTTCCTACGTTGGCATTATCCAAATCAGGTTAAGGGTCGAAGTTAATTACTTCCTCTCAGCCTGCTCACAAGCTCCCCTGTTAAAATATGCAATTTTATATAGTATATCATTTATTGTATTTTTGTCAAGTATTGGTAGAATAAGTTCCTCATTCGATACTAACGCTGTATTTCTTGTAGAAGCTTAGTGCGTTGTCATCTTACTGCATTGGAATTAAGTTTATATAATCTTCAATGCTTCCATCATTTAAACAACACTCTATGATTTTCCTTCCTAGTGGATTTAAATCTGATGTTAGATATTTCTCAAGTTCTTTTTTAAAGAAATCAGTCAGTATGGTAGCACCTTTATCATAGGCCTCATTACCTACTTCTAGCTGGAGGTTCGTTTGCATTAAACCTTTAGGCAACTCTGTTCCATCCACTTTCAGTTTTTTCAAAGTATATCCTAGAATTGGGCAACGTGAAGATGCTAGTTGTTCAGCCTTGAATTTAGCACTGCCCCATCTGGCTAAATATTCTCTAACTACCCATTGGGGCGCAAATCCTACGTTATAAGCGCCAATGTTTTGATTTGGTATTAAAACATATCTTGTGCGAGGGGTGTTTACAATTTGCTCAAGTAATAAATTTGCTTGATGTGTCATTTTCCCAGTGGCAAAAGGCCAATAAGACCCAACACCTTCACTACTCATTTCTTCTGTATCAATAATACTTGGATTGTCGTGGCCTCTAGGAGCTGCTAAGCGCCATAGCCAAGCTAATGCTGGTGGCAGGATATGTAGACAGCCTATAATCCCATAACTCGGTTGTTCTTTGGTACAGATTGGAGCCCTTACCCCGAAGCTTCTAATATCAACTTCTACATGTCCATCGATGACGCCCGGAACAAGGTTGCGTGGCATAATAACTCTTGGATTAGGACATGGAAGCCCATTAGAATCCAGTGTATGTTCCCATATTAAGCAAGTTGAGTTTGGCTCTGCTTGCATATTTAAAAATATTAAAGGTTCTTTCGGGTGGATACAAATTTTCTCATGGTAAGGCGATGTGCCGTACTCAGTAATATGATTCACTCTTAAAAACCAAGCGCTTTCTGCATCTTTTACAACTAATTTATAATTTTCTTTTTGAAAATCCGGATGGCACATGGCCATATCATCTGTAATTGGATTAAGTTCGCAAGTATCTGCCATTTTTAAATACAATTTTTCCGATGTCATAGTGTTAGTACCTAATAAGAGCCTGCCATCAATCTCTCTATGAAGCTCTTCAATCATCTCACTTTTTCCTCCACCACTTGCGCCTTCGTGCATAATTGTGACTGTATTATCGTATGGCGTTGTGACTTTAACAGTAGAAGCATGTAGGGTAACCCAATCTTCTAGTTCACCAATGTTAATTAGTACGCCATAAATACCTTTTTTAGCACTTGGTCCAGGATAAAGATTGAATGAAAATACTTCATGAATATCTTCTAACCTATTATGAACAACGACTTGTTTACCATCATAGTGTGTATGTCTAAATGTAGGCGCTAAATAAATAATTGAAACGGGTTTAAAATGATCTGGCATGTCATCTTTTGGAATAAATCCTTGTAAATCTGCAAGAGAAGCTGCAAAAAAACCAGCATTTTTAGGTGCAACCAACAAACCAGGATAGCCATATTCTTTATCCCCTGCCATAAACGGCATCACAATGAGTTCCTGACTTTTTAGCCATTCGAAAGTTTCCTCACGAACGGATTTAAAATCTTGGTTATATCTTTCTTCATAGCGAATTTTATCAGTTTCCTTATCATCAGCGATAAACATACAATCTGGATCACGTCTTCTCATATAGTCATCGCTATAGTTAACCGCAACACCATTCTTACATTTGGTTACAGTTGCTTCTTCATATTCTCCAAGGCTCTTAACTTCATAAGATACTTTAAAGATACTTTCTTTGCTCTCTCCCATAGATAGTTCTATTAAATGCTCCCTACTAGTAGGAATGGTTATACTTTTTGCATGTTTTAACAGAGTCATAACTTCTTCATTAAAAGCTAATTTATTGTTTAATTGTGTATTCATGATGTCCCTCCATCTATTGTTTTCTAACTGGGCTAATCTTATCATAGCCATCATAAAAACACAATACTTTTTCAATATAATTTTCTGTCAAATGATTTTATATGATTAACATCATTTATTTCTTAAATTATGATTTTCTATAATTGAATGCAACTTCTTATCTGATAAGCTATATGTTCTAAATGCTTATTATGTTTCAAGCATGTTTTAGTCATATTTTACTACTAGCAATAATGTTAATTACACTTTAATTTTGCAAGATATTGGTTAGGTTAATTCATTATCTGTTTTTATATCAGTTTCAAATGCTTTTACTAGTTACTAGCCATTTTCCTTTCTTCTTATCTAAACAAAAGCGGATGGTAAGCATAAGCTCCCATCCGCTGATAATATCGTGTTTTATCTAGTTGCCAAAAAGCGCCCTCGAAAACTCTTGGGGATCGAATGGCTGAAGATCATCAATTCCCTCACCAACGCCGATAAACTTAACTGGAATATTCATCGATGAATGAATGCCAACAACGATGCCGCCTTTTGCGGTTCCGTCTAGTTTAGTCAGAACGATCCCAGTAATATCTGCAACTTCTTTAAACTGCTTGACTTGTGAGATAGCATTTTGACCTGTTGTAGCATCAAGGACAAGAAGCACTTCTTTGTTTGCTTCAGGGTATTCTCTAGCAATAACTTTGAATATTTTCTCAAGCTCTTTCATAAGATTCGTTTTATTATGAAGTCTACCAGCTGTATCGCAAATTAAAACATCTGTTTTTCTAGCTTTTGCAGCTTGTAGGGCGTCATAAATTACGGCCGCCGGATCTGCACCTTCATGTTGTTTAATAACATCTACACCGCTACGGTCTCCCCATATTTCAAGTTGTTCTATAGCAGCTGCCCTAAAGGTATCCGCTGCTGCTATAAGAACCTTATTACCGTCACCTTTTATTTGATGAGCCAGTTTACCGATGGTCGTTGTTTTACCAACACCATTAACCCCGATTACAAGCAAAACAGTAGGCGTCCCTTTTTCAATCATTAAACTGTGGTCTCCCTGGGATATCATATCCGTAATAATATGAACAATCATATCCTTTAAGGCAGCAGGATCTATTATTTTATCCTCTTTTACCTTAATCTTAAGGGCTTCCATTATTTCCATTGTCGTAGAAACACCAAGATCTGCCATAATAAGGGCCTCTTCTAGCTCCTCATACAATTCTTCATCTATTTTAGTAAATGATTTAAGAACGCTATCAACACCTTCTAAAATATTATCTCTTGTTTTAGTAAGTCCTTGGACTAACTTAGAGAAGAATCCTAATTTTTTCTCCTTGGGCTCAGAAACTAATTCAGCCTTTGATTCAGCCTCTATTTCAGGTTCAACCTCAACTTCCAGCTCTGATTCAACTTCGACTTCAAGCTCAATTTCAACCTCTGGCTCAATTTCCGGATCAACTTTTACTTCGGGTTCAACCTCAACTTCTAGCTCTACCTCAGTTTCTGGTGCACCCCCCGGTTCTTCCACCACCTCAACACTTACAGGTGTTTCTACTATATTGTCTTCTGTATTTTTTTCTTTTTTACCAAATAATTTCTTAAAAAAAGCCATATCTTACCCTCTTTTCTTTTACGTTGCTTTAGCATCACTATAGTCTGTTGCCTCGTCTAATTGAACTGAAAGTATTTTAGATACTCCTTGTTCTTCCATAGTAACACCATATATCGTATCCGCTACGGCCATGGTTCCTTTTCTATGGGTAATGATTAAAAATTGCATATTTTCCCCCATACCTTTTAGATAGTTAGAAAACCTAGCAACGTTAGCATCATCTAGAGCCGCTTCAATCTCATCTAACACTGCAAATGGGGATGGTTTTAGCCTTAGGATTCCAAATAATATGGCAATTGCCGTTAAGGCTCTTTCACCACCTGATAATAACATCATGTTTTGAAGTTTTTTACCAGGAGGCTGAACATTTATTTCTATACCAGACTCTAGGACATCATCTGTGTCGCTAAGCTCTAAAAATGCTTGGCCACCTCCAAAAAGTTCTGTAAAAACCGTATTAAAATTCTTAGAAATCTTTTCAAACTGATCTTTAAAGATAACTTCCATTGACGCCGTAAGGTTATCAATTAATTCTAGAAGGGTTTTTTCTGCAGATAGTATGTCCTGCTCATGACCTCTCATAAATTCATATCTTTCTTTGATTTCATCGAATTCTTCTATGGCCCCAGTATTAATAACCCCTAAACCTTTAATTTGAGATTTGTATGCATTGGCGGTTTTTCGAAGCTCAGGGACATTCTGGTTGGGGACAGTCCCCACCGCTGTCTCTATTACTGTTTTGGCTGTTTGGTAGGTTACTTCATATTTTTCCCAGGCCTTGCCAAAGATATTTTCTTTTTCTAGAGCTAGTTTTGTTATTTTTCCTTCTACCCTATGAATTTCATTTTGTAATAAGGTACCTGTTTCTATCATTTTATCTTGGGTTTTTCTCTTTTCACTTTCCTGTTCATTATATGTTTTAATGTCGCTACTAGTCCTTTTTAGTTTGTCATTCTGGACATCTAATAATTCATTACATTCTTTAATATTCAGCTTAAATACCTGTATTTCCTCTAAAAAAAGTTGTTTTAAATTTTGATTTTCTTTTAAACGTTCTTCATAAGACTGGTTTTCATTAATGCCATAGGCCATATCCCGCTCTAATCTTTCGGTTTGCTCTTTGGCTGATTTTAATATTTCTTTTTGAGAGGATAATGATACCTTTAACTCTGTAATCTGATCCCCTACTAATTCTCTTTGTTTTTTAACTTCTTTAAGTTCCTCTTGCATAATACCAGATTCTTTTTCCATTTCTTCAACTTCTAGTTGGGTTTGTTTCAGAAGTTCTTCATAGTTATGGGTATCTGTAAGCATCTTTTCAGAACGTTTGGTTATTTCTTCTTTTTCTATTTCCAAATTTACTTTCTCATTTTCATACTGTTTTAAAGTATTTTGAACACTATTGGCTTCCATTTTAAGTTCCATCTGATATTTTTCTAAATCAGCTTTTTCAGAGTGCTTAATACTCAAGGCCTCTGCGTACTCTTTGCTTGTTATGGCCATGCTTTGTTCTTTTTCTAAAATATGTTGTAGATCACGTTTAGATTGATTGATTTTTTCTTCTAATTCTTTTACTTCCCGGTCTCTACTAAATATATTATCCTTAGTTTTGCTAAAATGGCCTCCTGTAATAGAGCCTCCTGGATTTAATACTTCCCCTTCAAGGGTAACAATTCTATATCTGTAACGATATTTTTTAGCTAAAGCAATTGCATTTTTCATATTGTCTACAATAACAACCCGCCCAAGCAGGTTCTCTATAATATTACTATAAATCTTATCATAGGTGATTAAAGTGTTTGCAAGACCAATAACACCTGCTTCTTTAGGGATACTATTGGCATCTGCCCCAAGGGAGTAACCCTTAACCGCTGATAAAGGTAAAAACGTGGCCCGCCCCAAGTTGTATTTTTTAAGATGTTCAATCATTAAATTAGCTGTTTGTTCATCTTTGGTTACAATATGTTGAACACTATTGCCAAGGGCTATATCCACTGCTGTTTCTAGTTCTTTAGGAACCGTTATCAGCTTTCCAACTACACCATAAATATTTTCCCACTGAGTTGGGTTTTTACTTTTTAGATTAAGTATATTTTTTACACTTGCAAAAAAGCCTTCATTTTCATTTTTCATTTGCAAAAGTACATTGTGTCTAGAATAGGATTTATGATATAAATCTTCCGCTGTTCTATGTAACCTATAATTGTCCCCTTGCTCTTTTTTTAAACTTTCTATGGTTTGCTGGATACGACTAATCTCTTGCACCATATCATTGTACTTCTCACTAGATTCTAATTGGTTTTTTTGTAACACTTGAAACCGTGCTGTTTGATGAGCAATATTAGTTTCTAGCATTCTAGAAGACGCCTGTATCTGAGCACTTCTTATTTCTATTTGTTCTTTTAGGGTATCGCCATTTTCAATACTGTTTTCCATACTAGAGATTTTGGATATTCCCTGGTATATTTTATTTTTATGGCTTTCAATTCGCCCTTCTTCTTTTATCACTTTATTACTAGCTGAAACATAATCATTTTCAAGAACACTTAAAAGCACTTCTTGTTTTTTTATTTTATTTTGAATCTCTACTTGTTTTGATTCAAATAATTCTTTCTCCGTTTTTTGTTCAATGGATTTACTATTTCTTTTTTCATAATCATCTTTTAGGCGCTTGGCCGTTTCATCGATGGATTTTATTTTTTCCATATTTACTTTTATATTGCCTTGGTGTTGCTCTATGGTCATTCTAATGGACATAATTTCATTTTGGATACTTGTGCTAGTTTCTTGCAAGGATGTGAGATTGACCCTAATTTGATCATAGGTCTCTTTTATTTCTTTTAAACTTTCATTATTTTGGGCAGCATCTAGCTCTAGAGCCTCATAGGTTTCAGTAAGCTCTAGAAGTTCCTTTTCTATTTTATCTGCCTCAGCTATAAATATAGTAAGCTCTATTTCTTTTAAAACATCTCTTATACTCATATATTCTTTCGCTTTACGCGCCTGTTCTTCTAATGTTTCTAGGCGGCTCTCTACTTCTGTCAAAATATCTTGGACCCTTACTAAGTTTTCATGCTTTTGATCTAGTTTCTTTTCTGCCTCAAGTTTTCTAAGCTTATATTTATAGACACCCGCGGCCTCTTCAAATAAATTCCTCCGATCATCTGGCTTAGAACTTAGGATTTTATCTATTTGACCCTGACCTATAATAGAGTATCCTTCCTTCCCCACACCTGTTCCCATGAAAACCTCATGTATATCCTTTAACCTGCAAGGGGATTTATTAATTAGGTACTCACTCTCACCAGAACGGTACACCCGTCTTGTGACAACAACTTCACTGTAATCTATCTGAAGCTCTCCCTCACTATTATCAATGGTCATAGACACCTGAGCATAACCAACACCCCGGCGATTTTGAGTTCCAGCAAATATAACATCTTGCATTTTTTCACCACGAAGTAACTTGGCACTTTGTTCACCGAGTACCCAGCGCATAGCATCTGCTATATTACTTTTTCCACATCCATTAGGGCCTACAACTGCTGTAATCCCTGGTGGTATATTTAGTTTGACAGCATCCCCAAATGATTTAAACCCTTGAATTTCTACCTTTTTTAAATACATCTTACACCTACCAATGACTGTATTTTATAACTTAATCTAGGCTTGTAGTTTCTGCAATGCCACATAAGCTGCTTTTTGCTCTGCCTCTTTTTTAGTTCTACCACTACCTTCTCCAAGAACCCGGCCATCATGATTCACCTGAACCTCAAAACACTTCTCGTGATCTGGCCCTTGTTCGTTCACAACCACATAGGAGAGTGGTTTTATACTTCCCTTTTGGATGGTTTCTTGTAAATGGGTTTTGTAATCTTCAATTCTTTTACTACCAGCTAATGTTTCCATAAAAGATATAATAAATTGATGGATAAACTTTTGGGCGCTTCCTAATCCACCATCTAAGTATATGGCCCCTATAACCGCTTCAAAAGCATCTGCTAAAACTGATGTTCTTTCCCTTCCACCTGTCATCTCTTCCCCTTTACCTAATAATAAAAACTGACCTAGATGGATTTCTTTTGCTGCTTTTATTAAAAAAGCCTCACACACAACACTTGCCCTAATTTTAGAGAGATCTCCTTCTGGTAAATCTGTATGCTTTTTATATAAAAATTCACTCACAACTAAGTCAAGTATGGCATCCCCTAGAAATTCTAAACGCTCATTATCTCTTAATTTATTAGCCTTGTGCTCATTGGCGTAAGAACTATGGGTTAGTGCCTCAGTTAATATGTCTTTCATTGTAAATTCATAGCCTATATTCTGTTCAAATCCTTTAGGCATTTCGTCACTTCCATTCTTTAATGAATAAAAGCCTCGCATTGCGAGGCTTTTGAGGTTAATCTAAAGCTTTTATGCTTTACTAGTAGTATTCACCATTTACATATTAATATTTTGTTCTATTTTGGAAACGACATCCTGCTCAGCTAAGCGAACCCCTTGCAAAATAGTATGTTTGATTTGTTTGGCTTTAGCGCTTCCATGGGTTTTAAGGACTAACCCATTAAGCCCAAGAAGTGGTGCCCCGCCCTGTTCTGCATAGTCAAACCGATTTTTAAGACTTTTAAGGGCAGGCATTATAATCATTGCACCCATTTTTCTTACCCAATTTTTTGTGAGCTCCTCTTTGAGAAGTTTGAAAATCCACATTCCAAAGCCTTCCATTTGCTTCAAAACCACGTTACCAACAAAACCATCGCATATTAAAATATCTGCCTGGCCTAAGGAAATATCCCTCGCTTCTATATTTCCAACAAAGTTAAGATTACTTGCTTTTAGTAATCCAAATGTTTCTTTGACAACAGCATTACCTTTTTCTTCCTCTACGCCTATATTAATAAGACCAATAGAAGGATTGTCTATAGTCATAAGTTCTTTCATATAGATATGACCCATCTGAGCAAATTGCATTAAATAACTTGCCTTGGCATCTACATTAGCACCACAATCCATTAAAAGAGAAAACCCTTTATCTACAGGTATTAAAGACGCAAGAGCTGGTCTTTCCACCCCTTTTAATCTTCCCACAAGAAGGGTTCCACCTGCTAAAAGTGCGCCTGTATTTCCGGCACTAACAAGTCCATCTGCTTTTTTATCTTTGACCAGATTAAGTCCTACAACCATAGAAGAATCCTTTTTTCTGCGAATTGCCATAACGGGTGAATCTTCCATTGTAATAACTTCCTGAGCGTCCACTATTTCAATACGCTCTGCTTGGTATGTATATTTTTTAAGTTCATTTGTAATGATCTCTTTATTGCCCACAAGAATTAAGGTTGCATCAGTTTCCTGACTCGCTTCTACACACCCTTTAATAATCTCTAGTGGTGCATGATCTCCACTCATAACATCGATTGCAATTTTAGGCATTTATACCATCCTTACTTTTCGTATAGTATAAAAAAGACAGCTTATAAGCTGTCTTTTTTATAATTACTCTACTTCTAAAACAACTCTTTTATTGTATGTTCCACATGCTTTACAAACACGGTGTGGCATCATAAGTGCTGCGCATTTAGGACACGTAGCTAAGTTTGGAGCTGTTAATTTCCAGTTAGCTTTTCGCTTGTCCCTTCTTGCTTTGGACGTTTTTCTTTTTGGTACTGCCATGGTCTAAACCTCCTCATTCTTCTCGTCTTGCTCTGTGTTTCCAAATAGCAAGCCTAGTTTTTCTAGTCTTGGATCAATGTACTCTAAGTCACAATCACAAGATTGTGCATTTAGATTTTGACCACAAGCAGTACACATACCCTTACAATTTGAATCACATAAAGCTTTCATTGGTAAAGATATTAGTAATGCCTCTTCAATAATAGGATCTAAATCAATTGTAGTTTGGCTAATCGGCTCAGGATCGTCCGCTTTTCCAACAATAATTGATCCAAAACTTTCTGTAACCTCTGACTCAATATTATATATCAGATCACACATACAACGGTCACACGCTACTTTTACCTTAGTTGTTAAAACCCCTGATAAGTAGATATTTCCGTCATTTGATTCTAATTCGCCTGTCAGCTGTATTGGCTCACAAAGCGACATAGAATAAAAGCCCTCAGGAATACTCATATCTGTTTTAGTTATGGATATCCTTTTTGTAGCTCCTTGTACTTTTATAATGTCAGCAATATTTATTTTCAAAATTATCACTCCAGTAGGTCACACTCTATATATTATACGCAGTGCGATATTATTTGTCAATGAATTATTTTGCAAGTAACGCTACAGCATCTCTTGCAATCATCAACTCTTCGTTTGTAGGAATAACCATTGTACGAACTGTAGCACCTTCTGCTGAGAAATCACATTCTTTTCCTCTGCATTTGTTTTGATCTTTATCTGCTTTAACACCCATCCAGCTTAATGCATCACAAACTTCATTACGCATCATAATGTTGTTTTCACCAAGGCCAGCGGTAAAGGCTATGGCATCTACACCATTCATAAGTGCTGCATAAGAACCAATATAACTAATTAAACGGTGTTGGTATGCATCCATTGTAAAGCGGCATACAGGGTCGCCCGCTACAACGCCATCTTCTATTTCACGGAAGTCACTTGAAATCCCTGAAAGAGCTAATACACCAGATTCTTTATTTAACATGTTATTAACCTCTGTTGTTGTCATATTTTCTTTTTCCATTAAGAAAGTAACAACAGCCGGATCTATATCACCACTACGAGTTCCCATTACTAAACCCGCTAAAGGTGTAAAGCCCATTGATGTTTCAACAGATTTCCCGCCATCCACAGCGCAAATACTTGCTCCGTTACCTAGGTGACATACAATAATTTTTGTATCTTCAATTTGCTTACCAAGTAATGCTGCTACTCTTGTGGCAACATATTTATGTGATGTTCCGTGGAATCCGTATTTACGAATACCATATTTTTCATAGTACTTGTTTGGTATTGCATAAGCATAGGCTTCTTTGGGCATTGTTTGGTGGAAAGCAGTATCAAATACAGCCATCATTGGTGTATTTGGCATTAACTCCTCACATGCATTAATACCAATTAAGTTTGGTGGGTTATGAAGAGGTGCAAGTTCACTACATTCTTCTATAGCAGCTTTAACTGCAGCTGTTATAATAACGGATTCACTGAATTTTTCTCCGCCATGAACAACTCTATGGCCAACCGCTGCAATCTCATCCATATTCTCAATACACTTTGTGTCGCCTGTTGTAAGTTTCTTTACAACTTCTGCAAATGCTACTTTGTGATCTGGAATATTAAGAGATTCTTTAACCGCATCTTGTCCCTCTGTCGTATGTTTAATAAATGAGCCATCAATTCCTATTCTTTCACAGTTCCCTATTGCAATTAAATTTTCATTTGACATATCAAGCAATTGATATTTTAGGGATGAACTCCCACAGTTAATAACGAGTACTTTCATTTGTATCTCTCCTTCTTGACTTATATTAATATTGGCACTGAACTGCTGTAATCGCTGCTACTCCAACAATTTCGTCTACACTACATCCTCTAGATAAATCATTGACAGGTTTCGCAATCCCTTGTGTAACCGGCCCATAAGCCTGAGCTTTTGCGAGTCTTTGAACTAACTTATACCCTATGTTTCCTGCATCTAAATCTGGAAATACAAGTACGTTTGCATATCCTGCAACTGGGCTGCCTGGTGCTTTGCTTTGGCCAAGTTCCGGAACAATTGCTGCGTCTAATTGTAATTCCCCGTCTATTTTAAGTGTCGGCGACTCATCTCTTACGATATTAGTAGCCTCTACAACTTTATCCACATCAGGGTGCTTCGCACTCCCTTTAGATGAATGAGAAAGCATTGCCACAAGTGGCTCAGCCTGTAGTAACTGTTCAAAACTTTTAGCAGAACTTTGAGCAATTGCCGCTAGTTCACTAGCATCTGGATTTTGAACAAGTCCGCAATCTGAAAAAATAAACGTTCCGTCTTTACCCATATCACAATCTGGTACAACCATTGCAAAAAAACTTGATACCATTTTTGTACCAGGTGCTGTTTTTAAAATTTGTAAGGATGGTCTTAGTACATTTGCTGTAGAACTCACCGCACCTGCAACCATTCCATCTGCAAGACCTTCTTTTACGAGCATTACACCAAAGTATAATGGATCATCTAGAAGCAGCTCTCTTGCGATTACTTCTGTCATCCCTCTATTTTTTCTAAGTTGAACTAAAGATGATACATAGCTATCCATTTGATCAAATTCCAATGGATCTATTATATTTGCATTACTTAGGTCTAAATCAATATTTTGGCTAATGATTTCATCTTTGTTCCCTAGCAATATAATATTTGCAATTTCCTCTTTCATGATGATCTCTGCTGCCTTTAAAACTCTCACATCTGAAGTTTCAGGAAGCACAATTGTTTTTCTACTCGCTTTTGCTCTTTGTTTAATAGTTTCTAAAAAAGACATTTTAGAAAACCCCTTTCAAGATTTAAATTTCCATACTATAATAACCTTCACTACTTATTATAGACAATGTATCTCGTGTATACAAGAGTGTTTTGTGATATTAGTTGTTTTTTTACCAATTATTTTATATTATATCAAGTAAGAGGTGGAAATAATGAATGTTGTCGGTATTATTGCAGAGTATAATCCATTCCATAATGGGCATTTACATCATTTAGAACAGTCAAGACTCCTAACAGAGTCTAATTACACAGTAGTCGTTATGAGTCCTAATTTTGTTCAAAGAGGGGCTCCTGCTATTACGAATAAGTGGTTACGCACAAAAATGGCCCTTGTATCCGGGGCAGATTTGGTTATTGAGCTACCAACCCCCTACGCCACTGCCAGCGCAGAGTTCTTTTCTCATGCTAGTGTTTCCCTTTTGCATCATACGGGAATCGTAAACGCGATTAATTTTGGAAGTGAGAGTAATAATATTGATTTACTAACCCAAATTTCTAAAATTTTGGTCGAAGAACCCGATCAGTTTAAGGCCTTATTAAAAGAAAACTTAAATGATGGTGTCAGTTTCCCTAGAGCTAGAGCTAAGGCCTTATTTGATTATTGCCATTTTACGCCTAATCTATCCCTCTTCACAGCTGAAATAAAAGAAATCATACAAACCCCTAACAATATACTTGGAATCGAATACCTTAAAGCTTTAAACAAGCTAGGTTCTACCATGACACCAACCACTATCCAGCGCAAGGGATCGGGTTATCACCAAGCCCAACTATCCGGACAGCTATCATCCGCTACTGCAATCCGTAGCGAGGTCCATAAGGGCAATTGGGACAATGCAGCTACATCTATGCCCCCAAGCAGTTATGACCTTTTATATGACGCCCTAGGCCTCTTAGATAGACCTGTTCAGTATAAAGACTTATCTCCTTTTCTTTGTTATAGGCTTTTGTTTTCTACGCCTCATGAACTTCGGGGAATTATGGACATCACGGAAGGTATAGAAAATAGAATCCTAAAAGCTTTTGGGCAAACACAAGATATAGAAGAAATGGTTACCCTTATTAAGTCTAAACGTTTTACTCAAACAACTATACAACGCATGTTACTGAATATTATCTTACACATTACAAAGCAAGATTTTTATACATTTCAAGAACAAGGGGGTCCGCAGTACATAAGAGTATTAGGGTTCAGGAAGTCCTCTGAACACCTGCTGACTGAGCTGAAGGCTCATGCTACCCTTCCCATTGTCATGAATCCTGCCAAGGACTACGAGACCTTACCACCCCTGGCAAAGCGAATGCTTAATATGGAAATTAGAAGCACCAATGTATATGCAACATTACAAAATGCTACACATCATCTTAATATGGATTACACCCACCCTCTTGTTATCATCTAAGAGGGGTTTTGCTTTTGCCAGGGTGTTATTTTTTTCTTTGCCTGTACATACTAATATACAACAAGGAAAAGGGGGTCTTCATGTGATGAAAAGATCACACCTATATTTTTTACCACTCATTAGTATGGTTTTTATACTCGCACTACTACTAGAACCGACTCAGTCTATAGGCGCCGCTAAAACAGGGCTACTCTTATGGTTTAATACAGTATTGCCATCTTTACTGCCTTTTATAATAGGTGCTAATATACTCATGGCCTCTGGCAGCATTTATTTTTTCGAAAAACTTTTTAGACCTCTTATGAGACCACTTTTTAACGTCCCTGGTTGCTGCGCCTTCCCCTGGATTATGGGCCTTATTTCCGGTTACCCCATGGGGGCTAAAATTGCGGGGGATCTGTATGACAATAATCAGATCACTGATTTAGAATTACAACGCTTACTTAGTTTTTGCAACAATAGTGGTCCATTTTTTATATTAGGTGCCGTAGGCGTTGGGATGCTAGGGAATGAGCATCTAGGGTATTTTTTATTACTCATCCACTTTTTGTCATCTATCTTGGTAGGCCTCCTATTTCGCTTTTACGGACATGAATCAAATAGTACGCCTAAGTATCAGAAGATAAGATTTAAGCCCGCTAACTCTATAGGAGAAACCTTAGGCAGCAGCATCACCAGTGCCATGGAAGTAATTGTGCAAATAGGCGGTTATATTATCATCTTCTCTGTTATCGGCTCTCTTCTTAAAGAAACCATTCTTATTAAGGCTATAGGGAATACTTTATATTATGTATTTAGACCTCTTGGGATGACAAAAGAACTAGCTGCATCATGGCTTATGGGGATCATTGAAATGTCTAATGGGGCTTATATGGTTTCTACCGCTCAAAGTGTTCAGAGCCTAAAGATGGCGATTGTTAGCTTTATACTTGGATGGGGTGGCTTATCCGTTCATGCTCAAAGTTTAAATTTCATCAAAAAAATAGCAATAAAAACACCATTATACTTATTTGCTAAGTTTTTACATGGTGTTATTGCTTTTAGTTTTACCCTTTTATTCTTTCCTATATACATTAAGCATTCTGCGCAAATGCCCTTACCTGAATCCATCCCTACCTTCGCCCTATCTAATGTTAGAATTTTTCATGTTATCGGATTAGGGTTTATTATTTTTGCATTTGTTTTTTCTATTTTTGTAACCTATTTTAATTTTAAAGGCAATCCACAAGAAACCAAATAAACTTCGTCACTTAATAAGGCTAATTGTTGATTAACCCGTCCAGCTATATCTCTAAATATACGCCCAAGTTTATAGTCTGGTACTAACCCATATCCGACTTCATTTGTTACTAAAATAATATTTTTATCCCTAGCCCGCACTTCCTTAGTAAGCTTTCTAAATTCTTTTATAATATTCTGTTCTAATACCTCTAATGCTGCCAAACTAAGATCTTGGATATTAACTTTTTCTTCATTAGTCTCCTGATCAAACATTAAGTTTGTCACCATGACTGTTACGCAGTCTAATAAAATATTCTTTTTAGATGTATTTGCAACGATCTGGTCTAAACCCTTATACTGCTCAGCCGTTTCCCAGTTTTGATTTCTGCTTTGCTTATGAAGATTAATGCGATCCTGCATTTCTTTATCCGTTACAATAGCCGTAGCGATATATAACACCTCATTAGTATGGCTATATAACTTTTCCGCATAGCTACTTTTTCCACTACGACTACCACCTGTAATCAAAATAATATTCGAAGACATAAGAACCCCTTTCTAGACTCAATTGCTCATTATATAGTAGCGCAGTACATTATTAGCATGACCACGGTTGTAAGCTCTTGAAGCGCCCCAAAGGTATCACCTGTAATGCCTTTTATTTTAGAATAACATAACCCATAAAACAAAAGTGCTACGACTGCTCCGCTAAGAAGCAAAATCAAACTGGCCCATAGGGTAATCACAAAGCTTCCAATAACAAGGGAATAGATTATCCCAATAATCATAACAGCTAAACTTATATTCCCAACAAAAAAATTACCAGTACCCTGTTCTTTGGCGGGCTTTCCCCATTTTCCAGTCAATAAGACAAATAACTTACTAAACATTATAATAACTAACAGTACTTGAAACTGACCTTGATCAATAAGGTATTCCACTGCCCCATATTGAAGGAGAATATTACCTATAATAGCACATATGGCATAGGTACCTGAATTACTATCTTTCATAATTTCAATTATTCTATCTTTATCTTTGGTAAAAGCAAAAAATCCATCACACGTATCCCCAAGCCCATCTATATGAAGGCCACCCGTAATCATAATTGGCAGCATAACCACAAGAGCCGCTACAATTGAACTCGGTAACTTCCCTTGGACTAAATAAATGACTAAATACTGCACAGTTCCTATTAAGCCTCCTATAAATGGCAAAAAAACTATGCCACGCCTAAAATTTTTAGGATTACATGGCAAGTTTTTTTTAATGGGAACTCGGGTAAAAAATTGGATCATTAATAAAAAGTCTTGAAAGATACTTTTCATAACAACTCTCCCTTATTCATTCCGTCTATAAATAAATTTTCATATTCATACTTAATAATATTAATTTTCCCATTATGGCACGTAAAATTCCAGTACAAATCTATATTGTTTTGTAATACATAACAATATATGGCTTTAATAACGCCTGAATGAGCCATGATTAATATGTTCTCGTGTTTTAATTCAAGTAATTCTTGAAAAAAAACAATCACTTTGTTATAAAAATAAACAAAGGACTCCCCATTGGGGGGACAAAAACTTTTCCAGTCCTTGGCCCATAGCACTACTTGCTTCGGATACAGCTGAGCTATTTCTTCATACGTCTTACCTTCAAAGTCTCCAAAATTAAGCTCTGATAAACGGGGATCAATTTGCACTTTAGCATATAAATCATCCCCGCATATCTTTAAACTTTCTAACGCTCTCAAAGAATTGCTGCTATACACACAATTAAAATCAATCTGACTAAGACAGGGTTTTAGCTTTTCCATTTGGCCAATCCCTTTTTTGTTTAAAGGAATATCTAAGTTTCCATAGTAGTGGCCTTGTTTATTGGAATGCGTTTCCCCATGTCTTATTATGTATATATTCACTGGGCTTAATCTTCTTCGTATTCTTCGTATTCTTCCGTCGGCACTGTAGGAACTGTTCTTATAACTCCCTTAAGTTCTTTTCTATTGGCATAAACAGTTCTAACCACTTCACCCATTTGAGCTTGAAACTCAGATGCTTCTTTATAAACGACATCTAAAGTATCTTTTAACTGGTGCTCTAGATCTTTCATAACACTATCAACATACTCAACAGCACCTAGCTGCATTTCTCTTGCATCATTGCGAGCAGCATTTATAATTCCTTGGGCTTGTTCTTGAGCATACTGGGTAATCTCATGATCTCTAACCATTCGATCCACGGTCTCATGAGCTTCTTCTATAATTAAATCCGCCTCTGCCTGAGCCTTAGCTAAAATTTTAGTTCGATCTTCTACTACCCATCTAGATTGCTGTATTTCATTAGGCAGACGCAAACGAATATCTTTAATAATATCAAAAATTTCCTCCTTATCCACCATCACTCTTGCGGATAAAAAGGCTTGTTTACTATCTTCTAAAACATCCTCCAGCAAATCTAACATAGCATTGATTTCATTAATTCTTGGATTTTCTTCCATCTTATTGTCCCCCTTTATATTTATCTAATGTCTGATCTGCTACTATCTGTGGAACAAAATCACTTACACTTCCCCCGAACTTCGCAACTTCTTTTATAGCACTGGAACTTAAAAACGAATATTTAACATCTGTAACCAAAAAAATAGTCTCTACATCTGGATATAAATGTTTATTCATTTGAGCCATTTGAAATTCATATTCAAAATCCGTAAGAGCTCTAAGACCTCTAATAATCAAATCTGCTTTTTTTGCTTTTGCAAAATCAACCAGCAAACCTGAAAAGCATTCTATTTGGAGATTTTCAATATCTGTACACGAATCATACAGCAATTTAATTCTCTCTTCTTCAGAAAAAAGGGAATTTTTATTCGTATTTTGTAAGATGGCTACTACTAAAGTATCCACAAGCTTTGCAGATCTTCTTATGATATCTATATGTCCATTCGTCACAGGATCAAAACTGCCAGGATAAATGCCTACTTTCATATGTTCTCTACTCCTTTTAAAAAACTCATTGTTGTAATGCCATATTTCTTTTCTTTCCATAGTTGTAATTCCTTATGGTTGTCTATTGTATAGTCACTAGGCCTCTCAACAACAATATAGCCATCTGATGCTAGTAACGCATTCTTTATAATAAGAGATAAAGTATTATTAATCATCTCTTTATTATAAGGCGGATCCATAAAAATAACATCAAA
The DNA here is from genome assembly GCA_012841565.1 of Candidatus Epulonipiscium sp. Next base: position 30,620 of record DUUM01000117.1, read on the forward strand.
CTTTTTATGGTGACTTCCTAGTTGATTGAGGGCTTGATCTACAGACATATTCAGGATTGTCGACTCTTCATGGAATCTTGTCTTTTGAATATTTCTTTCTATATACTTATAAGCAGCCTTGGATATTTCTATAAAGGTTGCTTCTTTAGCGCCACGGCTTAGAGCTTCAATCCCTATGGCACCTGATCCACTAAATATATCTAAAAAAGAAATATCATATAAATCTTGTCCCATTATATTAAATAAAGACTCTTTAATCCTATCAGATGTCGGCCTTGTTTCCAACCCTTCTGGACCTATTAACTTAGTGCCTCTTGCTTTCCCTGTAATGACACGCATAACTTTAATCTCCTTACTTAAATCACATTAATATTATTATAGCAACATATGACACGAATGACAATTAAAAGACACAAAAAAGGATGACAACATGTCATCCTTTCCTGTATCTTTAATAATTAAAGGTTATTTAGAAATTATTGTCCACCCATTTGGCCCATTTGAGCTGCTATCATTTTTTTAACCATAGCGCCACCTACAGAACCTGCTTGTTTAGATGTTAAGTCACCATTATATCCTTGTTTAAGAGGTACTCCAACTTCAGTAGCTGTTTCAAATTTGAACTGCTCCATAGCTGGTGATTTTTTACTTGCATTATTGTTTTGAGTTGTCATATCGTAGTTCATATAATTGCCTCCTTATGATGTTTAGGTCACTTTTATATTGTACCTAAGTTGTTTTATATTGTACCTTGTTGGTACAAAGCTATTATATGTAGAATCCTGTCGAATATGAATGCAATTTTTTCCAATTACAATGTAACTGCAAAACTAGTCTCTTTAAAGAGTCTTTTGATATCATTTAAAAGATCAGCATGCTCTTGTTTTGAAAGCTTTGGGTCATCCTTCAATACTTCCTGGGCGGCATTTTGTGCTAATTTTAGCAAGGGAATATCTTGGTATAAGTTTGCAATTTTCATATCTGGAAGGCCATGTTGCCTTGTTCCAAAGAACTCACCTGGTCCTCGGAGTTTTAAATCCGTCTCAGAAATAATAAAGCCATCATTTGTTTGTTGCATAACTTTCATACGTTCTTTACTGACTTTACTTTTAGAATCATTAATTAAGACGCAGTAAGATTGATCACTCCCACGTCCAACTCTGCCCCGCAACTGATGGAGCTGAGCTAGGCCAAAGCGATCTGCATTTTCAATGAGCATCACTGTACTATTTGGAACATTAACCCCCACTTCTATAACCGTGGTAGAAACAAGTACCTGAATTTCATTCTTTACATATTGGGTCATAATCTCTTGTTTTTCTTTAGGTTTCATTTTGCCGTGCAGATAGGCTACGTTTATATCTTTAAACGGACCTTCTTTAAGGGTGTCTGTGTAAGTCGTAACCGCCTGAAGTTCATCATTATCTTCTGATTCCTCAACCATAGGACAAATAATATAGGCTTGCCGTCCATTTGCTATTTCATTTTGGATAAATTTATATATTCTGGGACGATAGGACGTATTGACGGCGTTGGTCTTGATAACCTGCCGCCCTGGGGGCAATTCATCAACAACCGATACATCTAGGTCACCATAAAGGATCAGAGCTAGTGTGCGGGGTATAGGCGTAGCTGTCATAACAAGCACATCTGGGTTATGACCTTTCTCCGAAAGAGTAACACGTTGCCGAACACCAAATCGGTGCTGCTCATCTGTAATAACAAGCCCAAGCTTTGCAAATTCTACTCCTGCTTGAATAAGGGCATGGGTACCAATCACAATATCTATTTGATGGGCTTTAATCTCTTCTTGCATTTTCTCTTTATTTTTTTGGGTTAAAGAACCCACTAAAACACCTACTGTGATATTAAAAGGCTCTAGCATAGCCGTTAAAGACTCATAATGTTGCATAGCTAGCACCTCAGTAGGCGCCATAAAGGCAGTTTGATAACCATTTTTAACAGCTAAAACCAACGCTAATACCGCAATAATTGTTTTTCCAGAACCCACATCACCTTGTATGAGCCGATTCATAACCTTAGGACTTAGCATATCCTGTTTAACTTCTTTAAATACTTTTTCCTGGGCATTAGTTAATTGAAAGGGCAGACTTTGGATAAACTCACCCATAGGCTCACCTTTAAGACCACTCACCAATAAGTCATCCTGAAATAATATGCCATCTAAGTTTTGGTGAAGCCCTTCTTTAATCATCAATAATCCTACCTGGAAAATAAATAGTTCCTCAAATACGATGCGCTGCCTGGCCTCAAAAAAAGCATCATTATCTTGAGGAAAATGAATATTATGAACCGCAAAGATTCGGTCTACAATCTTATATTTTTTTCTAATCCAAAGAGGCACGTTATCAACAATTTGACTTTCTACACTGGTTAAAGTGGTTTCTATAAACTTTCTGAGCCTTTTTTGAGATAATTGAAAAGTGGTTGGGTACATAGGCATGATTTTACCCATTTTCCCAAGATCTTGCTCACTGCTAATGAGTTCAAGCTCCGGACTTTCCATTTGAATGGTTCCAAATTTAAGATTTATTTTACCCGTAAAAATATAGAGTTGTCCCACTTTCAAACTATTTTTCATATAGTTTTGTCCATAAAAGACAACAAACATACTTCCCGTTTCATCTTTAATTTTAGCCTTTACAATAATAAATTTTCCTTTTCTCATAATTTGCGGAGCGGCTGCTATGGTTCCTATGACAGTGTTAGGCTCACCTATATCAACTTCATTTATTTTTTTAATATCTCGCCGGTCATCATAGTCTCTTGGGTAGTGTGTAATTAAATCTAGGACTGTGTAAATATTAAGTTTTTCAAACCTTTTTCCGATCTTATCCCCGACACCCTTTATATGATAAATAGAATCTGATAACTGCATATAATACCTCCTAAAATGGTGTCTGACACATCCTTTCTGGGACACACAACTCTGGTTGCAAAAGTCCCAGAAAGGATGTGTCAGACACGGTATCATCGGTAAGGAAAGTAGAACTTTCCTATCATATAAAAAAGAAAAGACTAAAGGGTCACTTTAGTCTCTCCACTTTATTCAACTGAAATAATATAATAATAGACCGGTTGACCACCACTGTGGGCTTCAATATCACACTCAACATAACTTGTTTCCAGGTGTTCTTGTAACTGATTAGCTACTTGCTCATCAACTTCTGATCCATAGTACATACTAATAATCTCAGAATCTTCATCCACCATTGCTTCAACGAGTTGTTTTGCAGCATCCTCTAAGGTTTCTGCTACAATTTCAATCGTATCATCTAATATGCCTAAGAAGTTACCTTCTTTAATGGCTTTCCCATCTACCATTGTATCTCTAACTGCATGGGTAATTTGTCCTGTTTTAACGTTGCTAATAGCCGTGTTCATATCGCCAAGCATTGATTCAATATCTGCACCAGGGTTATAAGCAATCATTGCTGATATACCTTGAGGTATTGTCTTAGTAGGAAGAACATACACTTTTACATCTTTCGCTATTTTTGCAGCTTGCTCAGCAGCTAAAAGAATATTTTTATTATTTGGAAGTACAACCACTGTCTTTGCATGACACTTTTCAATTGCGTGTAAGATATCATCAGTGCTTGGGTTCATGGTTTGACCACCTTCAATGATTTCGGTGATGCCAAGTGTCCCCATTATTTCTGCAATTCCCTTGCCTGCTGCAATAGACACAAATCCAATATCAATTTTTTCTTCTGACTTACTAGGCTCGCTAGGTTTTTGCTTAGCCACCAATGCCATGTGTTGTTCTCTCATGTTATCAATTTTTATATTGCTCAGAGAACCAATTGAAATGGCTTTTTCGAGTGCTTGCCCTGGATTATCTGTGTGTACGTGAACTTTAACGAAATCGTCATCAGACACAACCACAATACTATCACCAATGCCTGATAAATATTCTTTCATCTCTTCTTCGTTATAAGCCTTATCATCTGTGCGATTGACAATAAATTCTGTGCAATAGCCAAATATAATATCTTCTACATTAAAATTATGAACGTGCTCTGGAAACACTGGTGCCTCTTTAAGAACAGGAGCTACATATGTATTACTTTCCCCTGTTAACACTGTTAATGCGCCCTCTACAATACACATTAGGCCTTCCCCACCAGCATCTACTACGCCTGCTTCTTTAAGCACAGGTAACATATCAGGTGTCTGATCTAGAACTTCACGTCCATACTTTACGATTTCTTTTAAGTTTTCAAGAATATCATCGGATTCTAGAGCCACTTCCATTGCTTTAGAAGCTAATGCCCTTGCAACTGTTAAGATAGTACCTTCTTTAGGTTTCATGACTGCTTTATAGGCTGTGTCTGCCCCTTGTTGCATAGCATGCGCAAGTGTCATTGCATCTGCCGTCTCATGACCTTTAAGACCACTATAAAATCCTCTCACAATCTGTGATAATATAACGCCTGAGTTTCCTCTTGCGCCCCTTAGGGATCCTGAAGAAGCTGCCTTCGCAACGGCATGCACCGTGTCCTCTTCTACATTTTCTACTTCTCTTAATGCTGCTAGAAATGTTAATGACATATTCGTTCCGGTATCCCCATCAGGTACTGGGAATACATTGAGATCATTAACCATTTGTTTATTTGCATCCAGGCGATTGGCACCAGCAGCAAACATTTGTTTTAAAATGGATGCATTGATACTTTCTATTTTCACTACAAAAGCCTCCTAATTTATACAATTAGATAATTTAAATAACATCCTAATTGTATATTCAATTTAATAGTGCTATCGATCTACGCGCACGCCTTCAATAAAAATATTAATTTTCTCAACTTCTAACCCTACTTGCTCTTTAACCTTGTATTTTACAGTGCTAATCAAGTTATCTGCAACTGCAGAAATTTTAACACCGTACTCTACAATAATATGAAAACTAAGGCTTAGTTTATTTTCGTTCACTTCAACTGCAATGCCTTTCGTTAAGCTATCCAACATAAGGAGCTGTACGAGTCCATCTTTTACATTACGTGCAGCCATTCCAACGACGCCATAACACTCCATTGCAGTGATACCACTAATTCTTGCAATGACTTCTTCATCAATTGTAACATTTCCATATTCCGTAAAAAGTTTACCAGCCATTTGTATGCCTCCTAATCTTTATTTTTCTACATTCTCACAAGGATGTGGGCAGAATAATATAACGCTATTATATCACATAACTGAGGTGGTTAACAAACCTTTTAAATATATTCGCATAATCTCTTGATATATTACAATATATCTGATAAAATGTATCATGATATGTCAAGGGGCAATTATGTCTAGGGACATGTATAAAGGAGGTGTTTGCAATGGCCAAATGCGAAATTTGTTCTAAAGGTGTTAGCTTTGGAATTAAAGTGAGTCACTCTCATAGAAGATCAAATAAAATGTGGAAGCCAAATGTTAAGCGAGTTAGGGTTTTAGTAAACGGAGCTGCAAAGAATGTTAATATTTGTACACGTTGCTTACGTTCAAACTTAGTCGCAAGAGCATAATTAAGAAGAAAATACTAAAGGTATGTGTACTTCGTGCACATACCTTTTTGTATTTTTAGCAGCTCTTAGCCATAAAATATCCACCACATAATAAACAAAATGCTACAGCAAGCGCCCAGCCAAATGCTGGAACTAACACTGCTAATAGCATTCCAAACCCAATACAAAAACTGACAAGACCTAGTACCCGCCGTCTCATTGTTTTTTCCTCATGATACTTCCCTCTTCCACCTTTTATATAATTATACTATTCCTTGCTATATAGAAAGGTGAAACAATCCTAATCCCGATATTTTATAACTAATAATAATCCCCCATTGATTTTAACCTCTGCTACAGGTTTACTCATATAGTTGCTAACCCCATAAGGCGCTCCAATGTGAAATTCACCGTCTTCGACTGGATATGCCAACCCCTTCGTACAAACATGGCTAACATGCTCAGTAAGAGGCAGTAGACTTACCCCATCCCCTACCTTCCCATTAAGCGTGACTGCAGAATCAATAACAAGCACTTCATTATGTTCTGTAATAATGCGGCAGGTCACACCATGTTCAAGACCTTGTTTTAGTAAATGTACGTTGGCTAAACTATGATCTAGGCGACTTCCAAGGCCAGCGAATATATCGATAGATTTTGGATTTTTAGTAAAAGCATATGCTAATGCAATCTCTGTATCTGTTTCATTCTTTATCGTTGAATATCTTATTATTTGAGTGCCTTTAGACCGAAAATAATCAACTATATGGGTTGGTGTTGAGTCAAAGTCCCCCACTGCCACCTCCGGCGTTACATCAACATGAAGAGCGTGAGCTAGCCCACCATCTGCACAAATAATAAAATCGTATCCTTTAAGTTTTTCTTTATAGAAATCATAATTTTCAATTTTTCCATTTGTGAGGATTCCTATTTTCATTGGTTTTCTTCACATTCTTCAAAGATAGCAAGAAATTCTTGAATAGTCTTAGTAGGGTTTTCTGAATTAAAAACAGCAGACCCTGCTACAATCGATGTTGCCCCTGCATCAATAACCTCTTTAACATTTTCCAAGCCAATTCCACCGTCTACTTGAATATCAATATCTTTTCCTGTTTTTTGTATCATCACATTTAATTCTTTTATCTTATCAATGGATTTTTCAATAAAAGTTTGACCACCAAAGCCTGGATTTACTGTCATAATCAAAATCATATCGATATCTTCTAGTATATAATTTAAGACACTTAAATCTGTTGCCGGGTTCAAAGAAACCCCTGCTTTAATCCCTAGCCCTTTTATAATTTGAATAGTTCTGTGCAAATGGGTACAAGTTTCAACGTGGACTGTAATAATATCAGCCCCCGCATCATAGAAATCCTGAATATACTTATCTGGATTGTCAATCATCAAATGCACATCAAATACTCTTTTTGTATGTTTTCTAATGGCTTTTATAACCGGAGGGCCAAAGGTAATATTAGGAACAAAATGTCCATCCATAATATCAATGTGTACCCACTGAGCTCCCGCCTGATCTATTAATGCTATATCCCTTTGCAAATTAGCAAAATCTGCTGCTAGTATAGAAGGTGCCAGTTTAATCATATTACCATCTCCTTATATCTTTTAATTGATTATACATATTTATATAATTATCATATCTTCTCTTGTCAATGAGATGTTCTTCTAAAGCTTGTTTAACCTTGCAACCAGGCTCATGTATATGTGAGCACCCTTTAAATTTACACATTCCTTCATAGGCATCAAATTCAATATAATAATCTTTTAAATCCTTAGCCTCTAGGTGTTCTATGGACACAGACCCAAACCCAGGTGTATCTAGAACGTATCCACCACCTGCAAGTGGCATCAGTTCTACATGCCTTGTCGTGTGTTTACCCCTTTGAATTTTTTCACTTAAACCACCTGTTTCAAGGTGAAATGCAGTATCAACTGTATTGAGTAAAGTAGATTTTCCAACCCCTGAACTTCCTGCAAGAAAAGAGGTTTTGTCCTTTAAAAAGCCTCTTAATGGGTCAATCCCTATATTCTTTATAGCTGAAGTTGCAATAACTGGATACCCTATTTTTTCGTAGATATCCTTTATTTTAAGATATTCCTCATCCTCATCTGTATCCACTTTATTAATGCAAATACAAGCGTCAATGCCTTGCTCTTGAACAAGAATTAAAAGCCTGTCTAACAGGTCCAAATTAGGCTTGGGATGATTGGCTGCAACTACTATTATCGCCTGGTCTACATTGGCAACAGGGGGACGCACCATATTGTTTTTTCGGGGCAAGATATTTTCTATACTAGCAATTTGATACCCACCACGCAAACTATCTTTATGTTGGATCAATATTTCCACATTATCGCCAATAACTGGTGATATGGATTTTTTTCTAAAGATTCCTCTTGCACTACATTCGTATATGGTGTCGCCGGCTTTTACATAATAAAAACTAGCAATCCCCTTAATAATTTTGCCACTTATCATCTACTGTGCCACCTCATCAAAGTCAATAGGATCAGCGTATGTTGGTTCATTATCAATATAGGTTTCAACTGTGCCTTTACCTTTTCCTTTTACAGAAACCACAAGAGGGAAGTCTTCTTTTTTCACTTGTCCCTGATAAATAGTCGTTGTATCACCATTATCACTTAATAACCTAACAAACACTTGGTACTCATCTTTTTCTTCTAGAAATCCTGGAATACTGATACTCAGGTTCTTAGAAACGGCCACCTCAACTGGCACTTCTTTCTTACCTTTACTAACTACAATAGAAACAGATATAGATTTTTCGATATCTCTTCCCGCAGGAACGCCTTGGCGAATAACCTTCCCTTTATCCACTGTATCACTTTCTTCATAGGTAGTACCACCCACTTTAATACCTAGATTCTCTAGCATACTAACTGCCGTTCCCTCATCAATGTCTAGCAAATTAGGAACCGGTATAGTTTTAACCTCTTTCCCTTTACTGACGATTACACTAACAACATCACCCTTGGATAAAGTGTTACCAGACATAGGATTTTGTGAAATAATCATACCTGATTCTACAACATCATCAAACTGTCTATCGGTCACTTGCAAAACAAGATCAAGGTCAAATAAATCTGACTGTGCGTCTGGAAAATCCATCCCTATGATGTCTGGAACAATGGATTCCTCTTCAACTATGTCCACTACCTCTATTTCTTTACTAATAATAACTTCTATTATCGTCCCAACTGGAACAATTTGATCCCTTACAGGTGCTTGTTTAATAATCTCACCTGTTGGTATACCTTCTGTTTCTTCTTCATCTAGTATTTTAATTTCAAGACCTAACACTTTTAAATCTGCAGTGGCTTTATCAATTTGAGTTGTAATAAGATTAGGAACAACGACAACTTTAGGTTTTCCTATTTTCCCAAATAAAGGTAAAGAAAAGAAGGTTATAATCCCAATAAGTACCGCCGCGGCTAAAACACCTGCTACAGTAACCATTATGTTATAGCCCCGCGAAGCTTCGTCGTCTTCATCTTCTTCACTAGATTCTAGTTCAGGCTCTTCACTTGGAACATACGGGACTTCATTGTAGTGAGTTCTTGGATTCGTCGCATGCCAACTGGGAATTTGTAATTCTCTATCGCCCTTGGAATTTTGTCTAATAAATTCCGTTTCTTTAGCCGTCATTAAAATTGTTTGTTGATTAACATCCGTTAGGGTATCCGCAATCTGATAAGATGGATTACTACTGAGTCTCATCAAATCTTGTAACATATTTTGTGCGCTAGAATAACGCATCTCTGGTCTTTTTTGAGTTGCTTTTAAGATAATCTTTTCCAACGTCGGTGCAATATTACTATTGATCGATGAAGGTCTTGGAATTTCATCATTAATATGCTTTAAGGCAACTGATACATGGCTCTCTGCTTCAAAAGGTAGTCTACCCGTTGCAAGTTCAAAAAGCACAATACCACAGGAGTATAAGTCGCTTGTTTCATCAACATATTTTCCTCTTGCTTGCTCAGGCGAAAAATAATGAACAGATCCAATAGCCGTTCCAGTTGACACAAGAGTTGATGAATCTACTGCCCGAGCAATCCCAAAGTCTGTCACCTTAAGTATATTGTCAGGGGTAACCAAGATATTTTGTGGTTTAATATCCCTATGAATGATTTTTTTCATATGGGCATGGCGTATGGCAGATAAAAGACTTATTCCAAACTCTAGCACACCTTGTGTATTATAAGGTGCATGTTTTTGAATTAATTCTTTTAACGTTTTACCTTCAACATATTCCATGACGATATAATGGCATCCTATATCGTTCCCTACATCGTAGATTCCTACAATATTAGGGTGTGATAAACTAGCTGCCGATAGCGCTTCTGCTTTAAAACTTTCTAGAAAATCTTTGTCTTTAGCAAATTCATCTCTTAGGACTTTAATCGCTACATATCTTAGTAGTTTTCTACACTTCGCCTTATAGACGATAGACATACCACCTGCACCGATTTTTTCTATAATTTCATAACGATCATTTAATACTGTTCCTGCCTCTAACACATCTTCACCACCTTATCATAAATAGCTAAAACTACAGTAATATTATCAATTCCACCACGATCATTTGCAAAGCTGATCAACGTATCTACTTTGTACTCTAGTTCTTCATCACCTATAATGATTGTGTGTATTTCTCCATCACTTAACATGGTCGTTACGCCATCAGAACATAAGAAAATATATTGTACACCTTCAAGTGATGAACTATAAGTGTCTACCTTTACTTTCTCATATGTACCAACCGCCCTTGTAATAATATGACGCTTGGGATGTGTTTTTGCTTCTAACTCCGAAATATATCCATTCTCTACCATTTCTTGTACAAGAGAATGATCTTGTGTCACTTGGCACATAGTTTCATTGTTTATAATGTATAACCGACTATCGCCTACATGGGCCGTATACAACATTTCATTAATAACGGTTGATATGGTGAGGGTTGTTCCCATCCCTTTATAGTCAGGATTCGTATTAGCTTGTTGAAATAACTGATAATTCGCATGACTAATAGCCCTTTTTAAAAATTGGACAATATCATCATCCGAACTGAATACCAGCTCAGCGTGATCCACCATAAATTCGCATATAAACTGAATAGCCGCATGACTGGCATAATAACCTGCTTTATGTCCACCCATGCCATCTGCAACAATATATATATTCGGTAATGGTCCATGTTTTTGTGTGGTTACAAAAAATGCATCTTCATTGCATACTCTTTTTTTACCAATGTCTGTTTTTCCTACTGCAATCACTTACTCACCTCCATCTTGTATAAAGCTACGTCTTAGCTGCCCACAAGCAGCATTGATATCTGATCCTAAAGTTTTTCTAATGGTTGTTTCAATTCCTCTGCCCATCAACACCCTAGCAAAATTTTCAATAGATTTTGAATTACTATGCTTATAATCTCGTTCTTTAATTTCATTAACCGGAATTAAATTAACATGACACAATAAGCCTTTAAGAATGTTAGCCAGTTCAAAAGCATCGTCCTTATGATCATTCACCCCTTCAATCAAGGCATATTCAAAGGTAATTCGCCGGTTTGTCTTAATTATATAATACCTACAGCTTTCAATAATTTCTTCTATAGAATATTTGTTTGCAATTGGCATAGTTTGTCTTCTCATAGTATCATTACTAGCGTGAAGAGAAATCGCCAGTGTAATTTGAAGCTCTCTATCTGCCAATTCATAGATTTTAGGTACAAGACCACAAGTAGAAACCGTAATATGTCTTTGACCTATATTTTGTCCTTTAGGGTCATTAATCATATCTATAAACCTAAGGGTAACATCTAATTTTTCAAGCGGCTCCCCACTCCCCATAACAACCACTCCAGATACCCGCTCCCCCACATCTTCTTGGATTAAATAAATCTGGGCAAGCATTTCGCCTGGTGTTAGATTGCGAATAAGTCCATCAATTGTAGATGCACAAAAAGCACACCCCATATGGCAGCCTATTTGAGATGAGATACATACTGTGTTACCATACTTGTGCCTCATTAAAACACTTTCTATTATATGAGAATCTTCAAGTTCAATCAAGTATTTTGTTGTTTTATCCTTTTTCGAAATATATTTTTCGATAATTTTAGGCTTCACCAGTGATGTTTCTTCAAATAGCTTTTGCCTAAGTTCTTTGGATAAATTCGTCATCCCTGAGTATTCTAGAACGCCTTTTGAATGAATCCATTCATAAATCTGTTTGGCTCTAAACTTTTGTTCTTTCATGGCTTGAAGCAGTTCTTCAATTTCCAAAACTGTCATTGACATAATATCATTTTTATTCATACTCAACCTCTTTTTCTAAACCGCGAGATAAAAAAGCCATCTGAATCCCCATCTTGCGGGAATATCTGAATCATTCCCTCTTTAGAGTCCTCATTACGTAGGGACGCTGGAATATAAGAATCTATACTTTCTAGCTCAAAATCTAAATTTTGAGTGATCCAAAGCGCCATCTGGCTATTTTCCGCCGATGAAATGGTACAAGTGCTATAAACCATAATGCCACCTGGTTTGACATAAGGGCTGCATGTTTTCAATATTTCTTTTTGAATTTTAACCAGTTCGGTAATATCTTTGTACTCTTTGTTCCATCTTATATCTGATTTCTTATGAAGTAATCCAAGACCTGAACATGGGGCATCTATTAACACACGATCGAACTTTTCGGTATAAGCCGCATTTTTCTTTGTTGCATCTTGAAGAATGGTGTGGATAATAGGATGTTTCATTCTTATAGCACTCTCTTTGATCATTTCCAGTTTATGCTCATAAACATCTGCACTCATAATGGTTCCTTCATTGCCCATAAGCTCAGCTATATGAGTTGACTTACCACCCGGTGCTGCGCAAACATCTAATATTTCCTCTCCTTTTTGGGGATCTAAGACATAAGAAACTAACATGGAACTCTCATCTTGAACTGTAAAATAGCCTTTTTGAAATGCTGCTAAAGTGGCAACAGAGGTGATTCCTTTTACTCTAAGAGCCTCATTAGCTAGTCTACCCACTTCTGATCTAATTCCATCTTTTTCAAGGCTTTCTTTTAAATCTTTTTTAGATATTAATAATGTATTGGTTCTAATACTAACATCCGGAGTCCTATTTAAAGACTGACAAAGGGTTTCTACGAATTCAAAGGAATATTCTTTAAGCCAAAATTTAATCAGCCAATCTGGAAAAGAATACATAATACCTAAATACTCTTCTGGGTGAGTAGTCTTATCTGGGTAGGAAATCGTCTCTTGACCACGGACTACATTTCTTAAAATCCCATTAACAACCCCTGATAAATTACCCATCTTACGTTTTTTAACGATTTTAACAGCCTCATTACAAACTGCAGATTCTGGTATCTTATCAAGAAATAAGATTTGATAAACACTCATACGAAGCACATGCCTAATAATAGGCTTCATCTTATTAATAGGGATTTTAGCAAACTGATTAATGACATAATCGATTCTTCTTTTATATTTTACGGTCCCATTTGTAATTTCAGTAATCAGGTTTTTATCTTTGCTGATTAAGTCCTCATGTTCATCTAATGCTTTTTTTAAAGCGACATTAGCATAGGCTCCCTCCCTATCAATCTCCTGAAGAATTTCAACAACTATTTGTCTTGCATTTTTTTCTGCCATGGAACTTTCCTTTCTTGAAAAAATGGCGCTACAATTATAGGCCTATTATACCCCATTGTAACACCATTTGTAGTCATTATTTTCTGCGTCCACTAAACATCATCATAAAACGAAGTAATTGACCTAAAGATACGGCTGCAGATGCGACATAAGTAAGGGCTGCTGCTTGCAGTACTTTGCTTGCCCCTTTCAGCTCATCTCCAACTAAAAGGCCTTCAGCCGACAAAATATTTATAGCCCTACGAGAAGCGTTAAACTCAACTGGAAGTGTTATAATTGCAAATAAAGTTGTAATCGCAAAAAATATGAGTCCTAGGTTGATAAATATGGTCCCACCTGCGATGCTTAAAAGACTTCCAATTAAAATCATAGGAAAAGCTGCTTTAGAGGCAATATTAGCAATTGGAAATAATGCATGCCTCATATTTAAGAACACATAACCTGTACTATGCTGAATAGCATGCCCCACTTCATGAGCTGCAACACCAATAGCTGCCACTGATTTACTACTGTATACTGACTCCGATAAACGCAGTACTTTATTGGTTGGATCATAATGATCCGTTAAATTACCCCTTATCGGTTCAACCGTAACATCATATACACCTGCCAAGTTCATAATCCTTTTAGCAACATCAGCGCCGGTATACCCCGAAACATTCCTCACTTTAGAATACTTATTAAATGTAGAACTAACCTTACTTTGGGCTACCATGGCTAATATAATAGCTGGTAATACTAATATAATATACGACATGTCCATTCGTCCTAATGGCATATTACCCACTTCCTTTCTTTAAGGCTTATTATTATTTAATACCTAAAAAATCACCTATCGTAATCTCATGCCCTCTTACGTAATCACTGGTTTTCATTCGCTTCTTACCTTGTACCTGAATCTCTTCAACAAGAACAGCACCATCAAGGGTTTTAACAACAATCCCTTCTTCTGGAATTATATCTATAATTTCCCCTGGTTTGTTTTTAGCGTCACTATATTCTACAGGTTTTACTTTCCATATTTTAAGTAACTTAGAATCATAGTAAGTATAAGCGGTAGGCCACGGTGTTAATCCTCTAACCAAACAATCAATGACTCTAGAATTTTGCTCCCAATCAATCAGGCCCATTTGTTTATCTAGCATAGGTGCATAAGTTGCTTCTTCCTCATTTTGCTTTTCAGGCGTAAAGCTCTGATTCATAATGCCTGGAAGTGCTTCTCTTAAAGCCTCAGCACCAACATACATCATCCGATCATGAAGTGACCCTGCCGTTTCTTCTGGCAGAATGTGCATACTTGTCTTGGTGATTATATCACCTGTATCCATCCCAACATCCATATACATAATCGTAACGCCTGTTGTTTCATCATCATTGAGCACTGCTCTTTGAATAGGTGATGAGCCCCTATATCGGGGTAATAAAGAACCATGAATATTAATACACCCAAAACGAGGAATATCCAAAATAGATTTGGGTAGTATTTGGCCAAATGCCACAACAACAATAAGATCTGGTGCGAGTTGCTGCATATGCTTAATAAAATCTTTATCAGCTCTTATTCTTTCTGGCTGCAAGACAGGGATATTAAACTTAAGAGCTAATTCCTTAACCGGCGGAGCCGCCAGCTTATTACCTCTTCCCTTCGGCCTATCTGGCTGAGTAACAACTGCCTGTATAGTATAATTTTCATTCATCAGCATCTCTAATGTAGGAACTGCAAAATCTGGTGTTCCCATAAATACGATATTCATCGCGCCCTCCTTTTAAACCTATAAAACTGATTAGCCATTTTTGGCTCTTAATCTTGAACTAATTCATAGTCATCTTCATATTCCTCATCATCTTCTTCTTCATAACCTTCTCTAAGCTCGCCTTCTACCTTATCAATAAATAACGCCCCTTCTAGGTGGTCATATTCATGTAAGATAGCTCTTGCCATTAATTCTTCGCCTTCTAAAACAAATTCTTCACCATCTCTATTTAACGCTTTAACTTTTACATAATTTGCCCTTGTAACATCACCTGTTTTACCCGGCACACTGAGGCATCCTTCTCTTCCTGTTTGCTCTCCCCTGGTTTCTAGGATTTCCGGATTAATAAACTCTACGGTTCCTTCCCCAACATCCACAATAAATATCCTTCTTAAAGACCCTACTTGAGGGGCCGCAAGGCCAACACCATCTTCTACATACATGGTATCTTCCATATCATCTAATAAAGTTAAAATAGATGAACTAATTTTTTTAACTGGTTTGGAGATTTTTCTTAAAATCGGATCTCCTTCTTCTCTTACTTGTCTTATCGCCATATTAATTCCTCCTAATACAACATAATTGGATCTATATCACTTTGTATTTGAATGGTTGATGGTTTATCTAATTCCTTAAGCTTATGAATACAATATAAACCATAACTATTTAATCTCGTGCGTTCATTTGATTTAATAATAATTCGCCATCTATAGATATCTGCTATTTTAGAAATCGCAGCGGGTATAGGCCCATATAATTCAAAATCATTGTTTTTATTATAAAATGTATAGTACTCCATTAACCTTTGAGCCCATCTAATGGTCTCTTCCTCTTTATCACTTGTAATAAGGACGGAAAAAATATGGCTAAAAGGCGGGTACTTCATATGTTTTCTAAGTAATATTTCTTCCTTATAAAACGCCTCATAATCTTGCTTTGCTGCTATTTGCAAGCAATAATGGTCCGGATTATAAGTTTGAACCATAACATGACCGAGTTTATCTCCTCTACCAGCCCTACCTGTTACTTGGGTTAATAGTTGAAATGTTCTCTCTGTGGCTCGGTAATCTTGCATATACAACGAATTATCTGCCGCCATAACCCCTACAAGGGTTACATTTGGAAAATCATGACCTTTTGCAATCATTTGGGTTCCAACTAAAATATCAATTTTTCCGTCTTTAAAATCTTTTAAGATTGTCTCATGGCTATTGTTTTTTGTCGTCGTATCCATATCCATACGTCCAACCCTGGCATTTGGGAAAAACATCTTTGCTTCTTCTTCTACCTTTTGGGTTCCATCTCCAAAATAACGAATAAATTTAGACTGGCAAGCCGGGCAAACCTTTGGGTTTTGGGCATGTTTTCCACAGTAATGGCACATTAAGTTTTGTTTTTTAGAATGATAAGTCATTGTAATATTACAATGATTACACTTTATAACATAACCACAACTTCTACAACTGATAAAAGTTGAATGCCCTCTTCTGTTTAAAAAAAGGATGACCTGCTCTTTTCTATCAATTGTTTTTTGAATTTCTTCGTGAAGTCTATTACTAAAGACATATTTATTACCTGAGGCAAGCTCAAGTCTCATATCCACAAATTCAACTGATGGTAAGGGTCTATTATATACCCTTTTTGTAAGTTCTAAAAGAGTATACTTGTTTGTTTCTGTTTTATAATAAGTTTCAAGATCTGGCGTAGCTGATGCAAGAAGCAAAATTCCACTTTCTTGTTCCATCCTATATTTCGCTACTTCTTTTGTGTGATACTTAGGTGTTGTTTCAGACTTATAGGTCGTTTCATGTTCTTCATCCATAACAATTAACTTTAAGTTTTGAAAAGGCGTAAAAACAGCACTTCTAGGGCCAATCATAACTGAGATTTTGCCTTCTTTAGCTAAAACCCACTGATTCATGCGTTCCTTTGGTGTCAGTCTACTATGGGTAATCCCAACTTTATTACCAAAGCGTCTTCTAAAGCGGTTGACGGTTTGAGGTGTCAGTGATATTTCTGGTACCAGTACAATTGCTTCATATCCTTTACTGATAATGGTATCAATCAGCTGAAGGAAAATCTCTGTTTTCCCACTGCCTGTTATACCATGTAATAACACTGTTTCATGGGCCTTTTTAAAAAAAGTTTTATGAAGATACTCTAAGGCCTTTTCTTGCTCCTCATTCACTAAAAACCCTGTTTCTGTCACCGCAAAGTCTTGAGCTGGTCTGTACTCTTCTATGCTAATATAACTTGTTGTTATATTATTCTTATTTAAGGTATTAAATGCAGACTCCCCTATTTGCAGTAAGGTCCTAATATCTTTTTGAGGGGCTTGTTTAGGTGTTTCTTTCATTTCTAGTAGTAATTCAAGGATATAATACTGATTCATTAGACTCTTTTTGCCCTGAATCTGTCCCATATAGGCTCTAACATCTTCATCTGACTTTGCCAGTTGAACAACCTTGACCTTGTCCCTTTGAAGCGTAATAGGTTTTCCCTTACTCCCAGGCGGCAACATGACATCTAAGGCAGATGCTAGTGTACATCCATATCTAGATTGCATATAAATGCCAAGATTTAACATATTGGGGCTAAAAACTTCAAATTGATCAATAATAGAATAGATCTTTTTCATCCTACCGGTTGGTACCTTAGTCGTATCTGTAAAAGAAATAACATACCCTTCTTGGGTTTTATTCCCCCTCCCAAAAGGCACAAGTACCCTCATTCCAACTTTAAGCGTATCCATTAAGTCCTCTGGAATCTTGTAGGTAAAAGTACGATCGATCTCTTGGGTTGTAGCAAACTCCATAAGAACCTGTGCATACTTGTCTATCATTATTTTCATCCTATCTGTTAAGCCATGACCTATTACTGATTAGTTGTTTTTGGTTCTCTAATCTTCATTTTTCCCGTGTATAACTCATCAATAGCAACAGTTATTGGCTTACGCCCTGCCATAGTTACTACATCATTATCATCTACTAATTGTCTTGCACGTCTAGCAGCAGCTATAATAATAGAATACCTACTGGTTACTCTTTGCGCCTCTGGATCTTCATTTAACTTTTTCATAATTTGTGTATATGATGGCTTCAACATAATTATCTCTCCTTAATAATATTTTCAATTTCTTGTTTATAGTTATCAGATCTTTGACTCTCAGCATCAACAATGTTTTCTATACTTCTAACGGCTTCGTCTACACTGTTATTCACAACAACATAATCATACTCTTTAAAGTATTGTAATTCTTCTTTAGCCCTATCTAGGCGTTTTTCAATTACTTCCATTGTTTCTGTCTTTCTATTAACGAGTCTATCTTTTAATGCCACTAGACTTGGCGGAATAACAAAAATGAAAATAGCTTCAGGATACATAGCCTTAACTTGCAGTGCACCTTCTACTTCTATTTCTAAAATAATGTTTTTGCCACTTTTGGTTGTCTCATCTACAAAGGCTTTGGGTGTTCCATAGTAATTCCCACAAAACTCAGCGTATTCTAAGAGCTGTTTCTCCTCAATCATTTTTTTAAATTCCTTTTGGGTTGTAAAAAAATAATGTTCCCCATGAACCTCTCCTGGCCTTGGCTCTCTAGTTGTGGCGGATACAGATATAATTGACTGGGGGTTTTTAATAAGCTCTCTAACAATCGTTCCTTTTCCTGAACCTGATGGTCCTGAAATGATGATTTTCAATCCCTCTTTAATCATTGTCTTCTTCTCCTTGCACTGGTAATTGCTCTTTGTATACCAAACGATTAACCACTGTTTCTGGTTGCACGGCTGATAATATGACATGGTTGCTATCAGTTACAATAACACCCCTTGTTTTTCTTCCATGAGTTGCATCAATTAAGACGCCCTTTTCCCTTGCCTCACTAATCATTCTTTTAATGGGGGCAGACTCTGGGTTTACAATTGATACGATTTTATTAGCAGATACAATATTGCCATAACCAATATTAATAAAATTCATATTCATGCCCGGTATCACCACTTTACTCTATATTTTGTACTTGTTCGCGAATTTTTTCAATTTCGCTTTTAAGTTCAATTACAAGCTTTGTAATGAGCTCGTCTGTTGATTTAGAACCAATGGTATTGCCTTCCCGATTAATCTCTTGTAAAAGAAAATCAAGTTTGCGCCCCACAACGCCGCCCTCATCTAAAATGTCATTTAACTGACTAATGTGGCTGCGAAGCCTTGTAATTTCTTCATCCACACTAGAACGATCTGAAAATATGGCAACTTCCGTTAGGATTCGCCCAGGATCTGGCTCAACATCTAAGTTACCAAGGGTCTCTACAATTCTTTGGTATAACTTTTGCTTGTACCTATCCACAACTAAAGGACTTCTAGCATTCACTTCATCTATAATACGAAAGATTGTTTGGCCTTTTGAAATAAGGTCCTCTTTGAGCATTTCACCCTCTTTTTGGCGCATGGTATTAAAAGATGTAACCGCTGCCTCTAATGCTTTACTTACAATTCCCCACACTTGCTCTTTATCCGTCTCATTTTTTTCGATGACAATAATATCGGGTAGGCTTGTAATTTGCATGGTTGAAATATCGTCTAGTAGGTTAAACTGGTTTTTCACAGCTCTAAGAGTATTCACATACTCTTCACACAAAGCCTCATTAACCTTAATACTAATATCTTCTTTAGCTTGACTACTATAGGTAATGTATATATCTAGCTTGCCCCGTGCCACCAAATTCTTTACATATTTTCTTACATCTTCTTCAAAAAACATAATGGATCTTGGCATACGGATGTTGGTGTCAAAGTACCTATTGTTAACTGCGCTAATCTCTACTATAGCTTGCCTGTCTTCTTCTATATATTCTCCCCGTCCATAACCTGTCATACTTTTAATCATATAACTCATCCTATCTTTTTATGTGCATAATTTTGCTTATAACACGAGAATATAGTATATCCCTACAATTATAAATCATGTGGGGAGTTTAGTCAATGTGGCAGTTGGGGATTCGCCGCATTAGGTTGGGGTCATTATAGCCAATTGCGCCTCTCTTGGCTAGTAAGCCAAAGGATGCGTAATTGGCTATATGACCTCAACCATTGCGGGGGAATGCACGATGCACATATGGGCTAAACTCGGTGGGAGGGCCGAATGGATTGGGGAGTTGGGATTGGATTTTAGGACTTTTGGGGAACTTTGATGTTTCTAAGCTTTTATGCCTCTAGGGCTTTCTTGTTTTTTGGGGTTTGGGTTGGTTGAATTTCGCCGAGGAGCAGGTGACTTCTTCGCAATGGTTGGGATGGCATATCCAATCGGGCATCCTTTGGCGGTTTTAGCCAAGAGAGGCACGAGCGGATATGCCATCCCAACCTAATGCGGCGAAATCCTCCCCTTGGTGATTTCCACTCCCCATGATATAATATAAAGCACACGTAAGATTTAAGGAGGAAAATTTATGGCATTAGATGGTATTGTGTTGTCTAATATTGTTTCAGACTTTAGGAGAGACTTTATTGGAGGACGTATTCTTAAAATATATCAAACCGAAAAAGATGAATTAGTAATTGGTGCTAGGGGCAAGGGGGAGAATTCTAAGATTCTTTTGACCGCTCACAGTAATTATCCTAGGCTGCATAGTACAACTTTGGATAAGGACAACCCTCAATCACCCCCTATGTTTTGTATGCTGCTTCGCAAGCATATTGGCGGAGGACGCATTACAGATATTGTTCAACCTAATTTTGAGCGGATTGTTGAAATTCACATTGAATCTAGCAATGAGCTTGGGGATTTAACAGTTAAAAAACTGGTGATTGAAATTATGGGAAGACATAGTAATATTATGCTTCTTGCAGATGATGATACGGTTATCGATAGTATCAAGCACATCGGTAAAATGCAAAGTTCTGTTAGGCAGATTTACCCTGGAAAGACTTATGTCTATCCCCCAACCCAAGATAAACACAATCCTCTTTTTAGAAGTTATGATGAATTTTTAGCTTCCCTAACCGACGAGGATCCTATGCGCATCCACAAAAGACTCTATACCCTATACTCTGGCATGAGCCCTTTAATTGCAAAAGAAATCTGTTACCGAGCAGGTGTTGAGTCCTCTACTTGGTCTAATGAACTGAAAGAGCATGAAAAAAGAGCTGTCTATGAAAGTTTAGATTGTCTTTATAAAGACGTCGAAGCTGAAAAATATAGCCCAGCTGTCTATAAGGATGAAACTGATAAAATTGTCGCTTTTTCAAGTGTACCCCTCTCTTCTTATGAAGATGTTAGGAAGGTAGAATTTGAAAACATTTCTGCTTTACTTGAACATTTTTATTTTGATCAAAGTCAGTCTTCAAGAGTTGATCAAAAAACAGTTGATATGAAGAAAGTACTTGATAATCACTACCAACGTGCTGTTCATAAAAAAGAAATTCAACTAAATGCTTTAGAAGAAAGTAGCGAAAGGGAACAATATAGAATCTGGGGTGAATTAATAACCGCCAATGCCCACTGCATCCCAAGTAATCAAAAGACTTTTACAACAGTTAATTACTATGACGAAGCTATGGGTGATATCACTATTCCCCTAAATCCCCATAGAACACCTATACAAAATGCGCAAAAATATTTTAAAATATATAACAAGGCAAAACGAACTGAAATAGCAGCTCACGTACAGCTCAAAAGTATCGAGCAGGATCTTTTATATTTAGACTCTTTATTTTTGACATTAGATACGATGGAAAATGAAAATGATATTGCAGAATTTAGGGCTGAACTGGTAGAAAGCGGCTACTTAAAAGCCAAACGCCTTGCCAAATCAAATAAGGTCAAAAAACCTAAACCCCTTCACTTTGTTTCTGATGATGGTTTTGATATTTATGTCGGAAAAAATAACGTACAAAATGATCAGTTAACCCTTAAAATGGCCACTAACTATGATCTTTGGTTCCACACTAAGGATATACCAGGCTCTCACGTCATCATCGACACAGCGCGCAGAGACGTCCCAGAGACCACATTAATACAAGCTGCACTCTTAGCAGCCTATTACAGTAAGGCCAAGGATTCTAGTAATGTTCCCGTGGACTACACGGAAATAAGAAACGTTAGAAAGCCTAATGGGGCCAAGCCTGGAATGGTGATTTATGATACAAATAAGACCCTTTATGTAACACCTGAGAAACGGATTATTGATGAGATTAAACCTTTTAAATAGATAAAAAAAGTGGTGCAATAAAATGCACCACTTTTTGTTTTTATAAATTGTGTCTAACGCGCTCTTCCTGTAATGAAATCGATTATAAATACAATGGCAGCTACGACTAATAATGTGTGAATAGCTCCACCACCTATTTTAAATAATAATCCCAACAACCAAAAGAATACGACAATTCCACCTAACCATCTTAAAAATCCCATAAGCTCGCCTCTCTTTCATTTTTATGTTTACTTATATGTTGTACCATTTTTTTATAATTATTCTTCAATATTATTTTTACTACTTTTAATGTTCTTGGTTATTATTATATCATATTATTACAATTATGTAAACGCACAATTTAAATGGCTGCACTTTTCTTTGTTGTGGGTCAATTAAAATTTCGAATACTCCTATTATCCTAATAACCATTTCATGTGCATTTTTCGCAGAACAAGCATCAGGATGCCAATAAAAAGATGACCACAATCGCTCCGCGACTACAATCCAATAATTATTAGCCGCTGCTATTGTTTGGAACTCAATCGCAACAACTTGACTTGCGGCAATAAGGCTATCGGGATCGACAGAGTATATTCTTCTGCCACCTTGTAAAATATCTATATCTGGCTGGATATTGTGAATGGTATGACGGGCTATTAACATGGCTAGAGCCCGCCCTTCCTCCGGCGTCCTAGTAATTAATGTGTCTCCTGGAATCATCACTAATTCTGAATCTGGTAAAGTATTCATGGCATGCCTCCTACTTCACTTAAATTAAACCTTTGATTCAATATACTCAACCGATAATCTTTGTGTGATGATTAATCTTCCTATTGTGATAATTCTTGCTTCCGACTTTGGAACCATAGGGGACTCTCTTTATAGGTTCTGAGCGTAGGCCGTAGCTTTACTTATATTCACATATGTTTTTTGCATATAGCGAAGGGATTGCTCCAGATCCTTTATGCTCTTTCTGTTTTCTCTTTCTTCACCTTCTAGCTTTAAATCTTGGATATAATTATTAACCTTTTTTATTTGTTCTGCATAATCATTTAGTATGTGCTTGGCAAGCATGACATTTTGCTGCTTATTCAAAATGATTTCTTTTACAACGACTTCTAATCTTGCAGCTTGTAAAAATGTAAACTCTGGAAATGATACAATTAAAAGATCCATAATCCCAATATCAGCCTGGTCAATTGCAAGCCCCAACAACGCGCCACCGCCCACTATGGAGACAGTACTGCCTTCCTCCGTCTCATTAACACCGATAGCCCCACCAGCTACGGCGGCCAAAGATGCGCTACTTAGAGCTGCCCCTTTCACTCCCGCAAATCTATGAACAAAAATATCCCTTATTTTAGTTTTTGTTTCTTTTAATTGAAAACATACTTTTTGGTATTCTTCTTCAAATCTTTCAACATCTTCTGTTTTTACAATTCCTCGTTCTCCTACTAGCCTTTTAATATAGTTTGTTTGCTTGGTAAATCTTAATTTCATATAAGCCTTATCATCAGATTTATTACGCCTTAAAATCGTATAGGGAATAAACGAGGTCGCTTCTAATATAACGATCGGATACCAAGTTCTATTACTGGGCGTATCCATTAATTCCATATTGACTGCCTGCTTAATTTCACTTAATGTATAAAACTTTCTCGTATGGGAAGCATCTAAACCACCTAAATAATCATGTATGGATGCTGACCAACTCCGCATCCATTGTCTCTTTACAAATCTTTTTTGATCTTTTGTCTCTTCTGCATCTTCTCTAGTGATCAAGTATTGTAATGAAAATAATATTTTCAGTTGATTGAAGTTTAATTCAAACCTTTTGACTTCGCTGAAGTCCTTCTTCGTAATAAGTCCCATCTTAAACCCCTCCATTTTTTGTACCTATTTATGTTTTTGTTGCTGTAAAATTAAAAGTCATACCTGGTTTTCTCTGAATGTCAGAATTAATACTATTATACTATACGGTGACACTCTCGACTAGTGTGGGATAAGTACTCAACAATATGAAACACACGGAAGCCCACAAATATTTTTCTAATTTTCAACATATACATAACTAACTGATTTGAAAAAGCCCTAGGTTATGTTATTATACATAAGAAGATACTCTAAAATGATGAGTGTCATAACAAAGATAATATTCGGAGGAATAATATATGGAGAAGGTAATAAATATTTTCAATATGATCAACGATTTTGTATGGGGACCGCCTTTGCTCGTTCTACTAATAGGGACAGGTATTTATCTTACAATTAGACTTGGATTTCTACAGATCACCCAGCTTTTTCGTGCTTTTAGCTATATTTTTATTAAGGATCAAGACAGTAAAGGCAAAGGGGACGTTTCTAGTTTTGCTGCCTTATGTACAGCCCTTGCGGCGACCATAGGAACTGGCAACATTGTGGGTGTTGCAACGGCAATTGCAACTGGGGGACCCGGGGCATTATTTTGGATGTGGGTAGCCGCCTTTTTCGGGATGGCAACCAAGTATACCGAGGGCGTATTAGCCATTAAATATAGAGTCATTGATAAAAACGGACAAATGTCCGGTGGTCCTATGTATTATATTGAAAGAGGGCTAGGTAACAAATGGTTGGCAAAATCCTTTGCATTTTTTGGTGTTGCAGCTGCCTGTCTTGGCATTGGTACCTTCGTTCAGGTGAATGCCGTTTCTAGCGCTGTATCTATTGCATTTGGCGTTCCAGAAGTAATGACGGTTGCCGTGGTCACCTTACTAGTCGCCTTGATCATCGTAGGGGGCATTAAAAGTATTTCTAAAATATCGGAAGTTATTGTGCCTATCATGGCTGTTTTATATTCTACTGCCGCTTTATTTATTTTAGTCACGCATATTGGCGCCGTGCCTAGCGCCATTGCCCTCGTTGTTAAGTCTGCCTTTACACCAACAGCAGCCCTAGGAGGATTTGCAGGGGCAACGATTATTCAAGCCATGCAAAGAGGCGTTGCAAGAGGTATTTTTTCTAATGAGGCCGGACTTGGTAGTGCCCCTATTGCCACTGCCGCAGCTAAGACAAATTCCGCTGTTAGGCAAGGGTTAGTTAGTATGACGGGAACTTTTATTGATACTATGGTTGTTTGTACCATGACAGGGTTGACTCTGATTGTAACGGGCACATGGAATCACCTGGAGTATGCAGGGGCTAGAATGACGACGGAAGCCTTTAGAATAGGATTCGGATCAGCAGCCGCCATAGGCCAAAGCATTGTAACAATAGGTCTGATTTTCTTTGCCTTTACAACCATCATAGGATGGAACTACTACGGCGAACGTTGTAGTGAATATTTATGGGGTATTAAGTCAATTAAAATATATCGTATTGTGTTTGTTATGATTATTGCTTCTTCAGCAATTGTGAAGTTTGAAGTCATCTGGATCCTTGCCGATATTCTTAATGGTCTAATGGCAATCCCTAACTTAATAGCTCTTTTAGGTCTTAGTTCAGTTGTTATTCAAGAAACCAATACTTATTTTAGGCATTTAAATAGGCATAACGCGTAGATCATCTACGCGTTATGCCTATTCTTTTTCTGAAATATCTTTTTCCAGCTTTTAGAGAAATCAAGAGCAAATCCACCTTCTTTATTTACACATGTTAGGGCCTGATCCATAGTGTCTCCATACCCCCGTTCAAAATCTACAGATAGATGTATATCTATTCGGCGGGTTATTTGTTCCACACAAAGGGCAAGATCATCAGTAGATCCTATTATAAATCTCTTCCATAGAGCCACCGTCACTAACATTTTTATAATAACCGCCTGTCATATTGCCAAGAGTCATTCTATCCACTGCATTGATAAGCTTATTTTTATCTGTTGAAAAATCTACATCAACACTTATATTATCATCAAATGTAATAAGTCATGCCCGATCTCCCGTGTTAAATTGCATATAACCTAGGAAATCCTTCATAACATTTTTAACATGATCAATATCATATTGCATGCTGCCACTTATATCTTCTGTCAGTGAAAACTTGTCAAACTTATTAATGTTAATTGTTTCACCTGTTGCTAGGTTTTTTATTTGTAAAAAGAGTTTAACTTTAGGATAATCCCCTGTATCAATTTGTGAAACTAACATTTGGTAGTCTTGTGTGGTCAAAAAACCCCTCCCAAACTCTTCCCACTCAACACCAATCTTCTGAGCACTGGCATATTTGCCTTCTAATACAAGCTTGTCCATATCTTCCTTATACTGTTTTATTGCCTCTTCTTCATATGCAAAGGCTGCCCCTGTGTCCATAGCTTGTAAAATAGCCAACTTTTCTGAAATGGCTTCTTGGCTTGAATTGACAAATTCTAATTTATATTTTTCAACATCTTCTATGTAGGTTTGATAGTTTGTTGTGTCTTTATGATTGATGTCTTCTTGTAACTCTTTTAATAAGAGCTTGTAACTTGTATGATCTGCCTGGGATATAATGAGCTCATCTAAATCTATATTGCTCTCATCTAGAACTTGTTGCATTTCCTTTAGCTGGGCCCTTTGCAATGCTTTCTCGCTTTGATTGTTTTGGAAATATTTGAGTCCAAAAAAACCTAAAGTCATGATTAAAACAACACTAGCGGCCGTGATACTAATAATGGCTGTTTTCTTATTCCTTGGCTTCGTTTCTTTAAATTCCTCTTTTTTTAAGATTCCTTCATCTAAGTTTAACCCCTTTAAAATCTGGCACTCCCCACAAAACTCATTGTTTCCCGTCAATTTTTTTCCGCATTCTGAACAAAACATCTTTTTCCCCCTTTGTCTTTTGAATTATTATACTACAGTCCTTTATGTTTTCATAGGCATATGAAAATATCGAATAAAAGGCCGCTAGAATATAGCATTCCAGGGGCCTTTTTAACTTACTATTTTAGATGTTGTCCATTTCTGTTTTATAGGCTTTTTTCCAAAGGCTGATTCCTATAGTATCTATATGATTCTTAAACGCCTCATCAGCAATATCATTATAACTTACTATATCAAAAAAATATGGTAATGGATATTCTTCTTCTAAATCATCACTAAGTCTTCTCACTACTTTTCCACTTACTTTTTCGCCTTTTAATGCTAGATCAATATCTGAACCTTTTTTATAATTTCCCATAGCCCTACTACCAAAAATAATAACTTCTTCTATTTCTGCATGCTTACCAATGGCTTCCAATATAAATTTCAAGTCCCTATCTAATAATCCATACATTTTATAACTCCTTAGCTAGTTTTTCATATAGTTTCCTTAATTCCGGATAGTAAACACAAGCGATATCTCGAACCATCTTTTTCGCTAATTCCTCATCATAAGTATGAACAGTTAGATTTCTATCTGATAAGGCATCAATCCAGATATGACCTTCATCAATTAGCCCTATCTGATAAGCTTGTTTAATTGCTTCCCTTGGACTTTTCACTATTAATTGTTGGAATTCAAGGTAATCCTTCATTAATTTCCAGGAAAGTTCAAAAGAAATTTCAAATAATTGTATTATACCAGCTCGCTCCAACTCCGTCTCAATAGGTTTATGAATATACTTATTTAAGGATTTATAAGATTTCTCAAAATTGACATATCTTTGTCTCCACCGTATATCTTTAAACTCACTCATCAAAAGACCCCCTTCAATTTGAAATTATAGTTATTTATAGTATACCCCATTTATGGTCTCTTATAAAAGCGTTCTAATCCCCTAATCCAAAATTCTCTATCAACGGATAATAACTTTATCTAGGATAAGATCATTTTATTAGAGGTTTTGCTAGCACTCCAACCAAGACCTTTTGCCCATGCACGAGCATTAGCACTTTCTTCTTTATCTTCCCCTTCATAAATAATACCTAAAAAATCAGCAAATCCGCTTAATCCACCTACATCATCAAGTACAGATACACCTACTTTATTAAGACAAACTGGTTTGTGCTTACTTAATACCATATGCTCTGCTTCTTCCAGTTCATATTTGTCAATCATATTATTATTAAGAAGATCTTCACAATCTTTGTATTTGGTTATGCTAACTGTCCAATTATCTCCAAAGTCGTAATTATAAATAAGCTCCTTTGTTACAGGGAATAATCCTCCAGGAGCAATATCTTCACCTTGAGCTGCAATAACCTTATTGACTTCTAATCGTTCTAATAAACTTTCAGTGCCGCCTTCAAGCATAAGGGATGAATTCATCTCTTCAAGGGTTAGGTCAATTAATGGCGCTTTTTTTATTATTCTCATTTCAGTGTTTTTATGGTGTTTTTCCCGTTCCATATAGTCACTAAATGATTCGCTTACCTCTAATAGACTAAAACGATCCAAGAGTTCCTGCATATCTCGTCTTGCTATTTCTAAATCTTCCATGGTTCCGCCGTATATATATGGGCCCGTATATTTTTTCCTAAGCCAAACTTTGAAACTACCCCTCTCATAATCATCATCCCAAAAAACATCCTGTTCGGATTCAGATGGAGGCTGAAATAATATGCCTACTAATTCTGACCATCCCTTAACAGTACTATTGGTTAATTCTTTATATATTTCCTGCGGCAAATAAAAACTGCGCAAATGGGAGTTTTGCCATCCAAATAGTTTTTGAATTGCATAATGAAGGTTGTGAAGAGGAATATCTGCTGGGATCAGAATATCTCTTGTTATTGAATCCCCACTCATTGATTCACCATATCTTCTTAGCATTCTTTTCTGATAGTCAGATAAATAATCCGTTTTTAATTCTAAATGAAGGCGCACTGGGGCAATTTTATCTTTTATTGAAATAATATTATCTTTCATACTCCACTCCTTTATGTCCTTATTTACTTGTATTGTTCGTAACAGTCCTAGATAGCCTCTTAGTATACCTACTATAGATATCAAGGGTTTCCACATCCATTTTTAACGGCTGGAAGTCGACACCTATTCAGCTTTTCAAATGCTCTAGGATATAAAAGCCACCTGCATCAATATCACTTAGCATTATAGATGATTGGCTACATCAATTAATTTCAACCGCTCAAGCCATATTCAATGATGATCGCTGGCATCTTTGTCTGATTTAGCACAATTAACTTTTACCGCACTACGATTCCCTTGTCTGTAGCACCCGTTCCATTAATTAAGGAATTTATCATAATTTGTGCCAATT
>DUUM01000118.1 GCA_012841565.1 Candidatus Epulonipiscium sp.
GAAGAAAATATACCAACTCAAGAAGAGGAAGAGAAAGAGAAAGATATTACTGAGTCAGATATGTATAAAGACCTAAGGCAATATAGATTGATAAAAAGCCGGGAAGAAAAAATCAAGCCTTATGTTATTTATAGCAATAAGCAGCTTGAAGATTTGATTTTAAAAATGCCAAAGACACTAGAAGAGCTATATGGGGTAGAACGTTTTGGTAAGGCTAGGGTAGATAGGTATGGGGAAGATATTCTCCAGATTATTGAGGGATATAGGGGGTAGGCCCTATTAACTTGTTTAAATGATAGTATTAGTGATTATAGTAATTGAGCTAGGTAGCAGGCGGCCACCTAGCATATAATTTTGCAAGTACTTCATTTGATTCTATAGGTTACAGATTTTCCTAAAGCTGACTGTGGTAGTGGCTTTGCTTTTTTAAGCCACACTAAATAGGCGTCCCAAACTGGCTTTGCCAGTTCAAGCCGCCTTTCACATCTTTCATCAGGTGTTATATCCGTTAGTTGTTTTTCAATACGAAACAACTGATTACAGATAGGCAAAGGCTCAACTTTGAGATTTAAAGACTAGTTAGACCCAGAAAGAGGTGTAACTAGCCTTTTTTATTATTTGAAAATAACAAAGCGATTAAACAAACCTAATTAAACTGATAATTTCCCGATATTTCATATTTACAATGCAATTCTAATACATATTTCGAGATATTGAACGATTATAGCAAAACACATTGTTAATATAGCTACAACCCAGTATAATATAATCAAACTACATTAATCTGTTTATAGAGATTTATGGTCAATATAATTGGCCAGGGGAGGGAATAATGAAAGTAAGTTATAAAAAATTATGGATATTAATTATTCATAAGGATATGACCAACATTGAAGTACGCAAAGCGACTGGAATTAGCCCAGCTACCTTTACCAAGCTTAGGAAGAATGAAACGGTATCACTGGAAATTTTATTAAAGCTATGCAAGTTTTTAGATTGCAATATTGGAGATATTGTAGACGCTGTAAAAGATGTGGACAATAACTAATATAAACTAAAAAATTGACATAATGAGTGCACAAGTTTTGGAGGGAAATCTATGGAGAAATACAGTTCAGGAATTGCAGCAGAATCCTTTTGGTTTGTTGAATTTAGACAGATAATACAATTAAGGTATGACGGTAAGTCTTGGGATGATATAAAGGATTTATGCATTAATGATAATTTGCTTGGTGTTACTAAGGAGTACAGGGCAAAACGTATTTATGGGAATTTAAAAAGACGAGTTGATGCACTTGGCGAAGAATTGATAGCCATATTTATGGGTGCAGACGTACCAACTCAGAAGATAATAAATATTTTTTCAATGGCTAAGATAAACAGATTGTTTTTTGAGTTTTTATATGAGTTGTATCGCGAAAAGATAATACTTGGTGTTACAGAGCTTGAAGATAGTGACATTAATATCTTTTTAAAAAACAAACAAGACCAGCATGAAGATATTAGTAAATGGACAGATGTCACCATGAAAAGACTGCGTAGCACATATGTAAACTTCTTAAGAGATGCAGGGCTTTTGACTGTAATAGATAAGCAAAAGACAATCACCCCACCAATCTTAGATATTGTCCTAGAGAATTACCTAAAAGATAATGGTGAGAATCAGATGCTAAAAGCCATAAGGGGGCTGGATTAATTGCGCAACTTAGAGATTAGATTAAATGAATTAGAAGAGAAAATTAAACAGCCGAGTTTTAGAGAGAATAAAGGACTTGGTAATGAGGTAGGCTATTATGTTTTTGATTACCCAGCAGAACAGGAACTTACAGTTAGAGAAAGAGTTAACTACCTTGTGTCCAAGTACGAGCAAAACACGCAAGGCTTTAAGCTAGTGGTTTTTGACTTATACGATATCATTATGGATTTGCTGGCAGAAGAAGGTTTTCTAGAGCTATGTGAAGAGTTTGAGAAGACAAAGGGGTTACAGGAAATTACAAGAGCAGTTAACGAGATGCTGCGTATGGAAGAAGACAATCAAAGTAATGAGATCTTAGCGCATATTAGAAAGAACACGCCGAAAGATTCAATTGTATTCCTAACAGGTGTTGGAAAGTGCTTTCCACTTTTACGTTCACACAAGATTTTAAATAATTTACACCAATTCATAGACGATGTTCCAGTTGTAATGTTTTTCCCTGGAAAATATGATGGTCAATCATTAGTGCTTTTTTCAGAAATTAAAGATGATAATTATTATAGAGCATTTAAGCTCGTAGAGTGAGGGGCGGGGAATTATGGATATAAAGAATATATTTGCAAAACCAATTGATAGAGATATAAAAGGTGTTATTAAAGTTGGACAAGGTGATGATGAGAACGTCAAGCAAGAACTTGAAGAATACGTTGTAACAAGAGAATTACAAAGACACTTTGCTGACTTTTTCTCTAGTTATAAAAAAGGAATTGTTGGGAATACAGATGCAATGGGAGTCTGGATTTCGGGCTTCTTTGGAAGTGGTAAGTCACATTTCCTAAAAATATTATCCTACCTATTAGAAAACCGTGTTGTAGATGGAAAGACAGC
>DUUM01000119.1 GCA_012841565.1 Candidatus Epulonipiscium sp.
TCTCATATCAATGGTGCTTATATTTTCTTTAAGAAAGTGATGCACCACAAAATCATCAAAATGACATATTTTAGTTTTGCTGGTACTCATTTTTACAAGTCTCAAAGCTTCATTAGCCTGATTAAAAAGGTGTGTAAGATAGGTTTATATTTATTCTATGAAGGTCACACAAGTACTTGAGATTGTCTATATCTGTTATTTTACCCATTAAGAGTTCGTCTAGAAAGTCTCTTCTGATCCTGTTTTTAGTTCTTTCAATTTCATTATTTCTGATTCGTTCCAGTGCAAAAGACATGGTACTGTGCTCAAGAGCCACATAGTCAATGTCTGAGAATTCCTTAACCGTTTTAAAAACGAGGATATAGCCATAATGTATATTTTGAATATAAACAGGTGTAATAAGCGTATCTATTGTATGACCTGGCAAATCAAGTTGTCTTGCCAAAGGTTTTTGGAGTAGCTCAAATTCAAGCGGAAGAGAGCTGATATACTTTGTATCAAGTATTGTACTTCCCGAATCATTGCTCAGATAATCTTTGAGAGGATAAGGGTTTTCAACTCTATCAGACCAGTTAATAATGTTAAAAAACTTATCCATCAGAATAACTGGATTGGATATCATTTCAGATAAAGCTTTAGAAATTTTAGAAACTCCGCCACCTTCCAAAGAAATTTTAAAAAAGGCCTGATGTATATCTAAAGACTTCTTGTTTAAAATATCGTAATTTCCAGATAGTTCTGCCCGAATAACATCGGATATTTTTGAAAATGGCATACCGTATGGTATCTCAATTACGGGAAGATTAAGTTCTTCCGCTAAAATTATAATGTTCTGCGGGATAGTGCCTAGGTATTTTTTGGGTTTAATACAAAGAGCAGGGCAGTTTATACTCCTTAATTGCCTTACAACACGGTCCTGAATTTCTTGGCCCTCCTTAAAAAAATAACCTGAGGTTAATAGAAGTTCACCAGGAAAAAATCTCATGAAGAAAACGGGAAGAGAGGATGTTACAGCGCTTCCATCAGGACCAAGTGCGCCTTCGATTTTTATAATTGTATTTATGGTTATTATGCCAATTGCAAAATCAACAGGAGATATTTATTATGCATGGCAAGTGGCACTAGGGTGGTGTTTCTTAGAAGCCCTTATTGAATTGTCAGGGGCATTTATTGGCGATTGGTTAAGACGAATCATACCAAGGACAGTATTATTATCAGCACTTGCAGGCCTCGGACTTTTACTTCTTGCAATGAATCCAATTCTTCAATCATTTGAATCACCTTATGTATCATTAGTGGTTATTGCAGTAATCTTTATAAACTGGTTTGGTAAAAAACCTATATTTCGTAGAATACCAACTGGATTCCTTATTCTTGCACTTGGAACCCTTTTAGCATGGGTATTTGGTCAAATGAACGTAGCAGGAATTACTGATGGTTTAGCGAATATCGGATTTTCTTTTCCAACGCTTCAACTTGGAGATCTTTTTAAAGGTATATCTCCTGCTTTCGTATTTTTGATTTCAGCAATACCTTTAGGCGTAACCAATTTTATCTTTACACATGAAAATATTGAATCAGCTGCAGCCGCAGGTGATGAGTATAATGTTAGAAATATAATGCTTGCAAACGGTATTTCATCAATCGTTGGGTATTTTTTTGGAAACCCATTCCCAACAACAGTATACATCGGACATCCTGGTTGGAAATCAATTGGAGCGGGCGTAGGTTATACACTCGTCACTGGATTTTCAGTGTTTTTAATAACCCTATTTGGACTCGGTGGACTTTTCCTTGGGGTCATACCTTTAAGTGCTGTATTCCCAATTTTATTCTATGTTGGAATAGTAGTTGCAAAACAAGCTGTGACTGAATCACCAGCAATAGAGATACCAGCTGTATTTGTATCCCTGTTTCCATGGATTGCAAACTGGGCATTAACACTTTTAAACAATACACTATCAGCAGCAGGAACTAATGCAGCAGAAGTGGGATTAGAGGCTTTCCAATCAGCGGGCGTGTATCATAGAGGACTTGTAGCATTAGGGAGCGGGGCACCAATTAGTAGTATTATTTGGGGATGTCTTGTAGTCTTCTCAATAAGAAGTGACTCACCAAAAGCAATTATTACTGCATTAGTTGGAGCAGCACTCACATATACAGGGGTTATTCACTCAGTAGCAGTAGGCTGGGCACAACAACCTAGTATTACAGTAGGATATCTATTAATAGTAGCAACTTTTGTTTACAAGTATTTTGCGGATAAGCATGCATCAGAAGATGAAATAAAAGCGCCTGAACAAACGGCATAATACGTTATGAAGGGAGAGTAATAATATGGATTTAAAACTAGTAGAAGCTGCAGAGAATGAAGATATTGAACTGGTACGTTTGCTCATAGATAGCGGTGAACCAATAGACAAGCAGGATAAGGACGGTAGAACGCCTTTAATGGTAGCTGTTCAAAAAAACAATGTTGAATTGGTAAAGTTATTGTTAAGGCGAGGGGCAGATGTTAATAAGAGAGACATCAGTGCAAACCCAGATTACTTCTTCTATCTTTATCACAAATCAAATTATCTAAGGGAACTTGGAAAGCACGAGGAAGCTGTAGAGGCAATGGATAAAGCCATTAAGGTAGATATTAATAACCCGCTTTATGTATTCCACAAAGCTCAGTCTCTTGCTCTAATGAAACGGTACTCGGGAGCTTTTGTATTACTTGAAGAAGTTGTAAAAGTGAAACCTACTGAGGTTTATATGAAAGAATTAGAAACTGTTAAAAAGGCAGCTAATAAATAAGTGTTAGGAGGGTTGAGATGTGAGGGGGATTTCATTACATGGTGAATTATTAAGAATCATAAGTCAGGGACTTAAATACGGAAAAGTACATTCAGTCTTTAATAGAACTATCAATATAATAGATGATAATGGATATATGATTTCTTTAATAACAAAAACTTTGGATGAAGCTCCCATTTCAATTCTCGTAGACACAAAAGATTTTAGTAGCAGTGGGATTTTAATTGGAAAAGATGTTTGTTTTAGCGAAAGAGAAGTTGCAGTGGGTTCTAATGTAATAGATATATCTAAAGCAAGAACCTATGATCTTAAAAGAGGAACTTTTCGAGCTAATTATTCCTTGCTTGAAAAGAACCTTAAAATCCTAAGGCATCTTATGGACACCAAAGGGCCTAAGGAAACACAAAGTTTTGATCTTATGGCTTTTCAAATGGTTAGATCTCGAACGAAATCATTAAAAAGAGCCTGTCTTAGGGAAGATTTAAAAGAAATGACTATACTAGGTAGAAGTTTGATGGGCCTAGGCCAGGGGCTTACACCCTCAGGAGATGATGTTCTTATGGGATTGTTTCTAGTCCTAGGTCTTGAAGGCTCCCCTATGAATTACCTTGATTTTATCTTGAGAGAAATAATTCAAGAAAAAACAGAAGATACGACAGATGTAAGTTATCAAGGTCTTTTAAGAGCTTCAAATGGATTTTATAGAAGCATTCTTGTAGAAGCTGTAGAAGCCCTAACGACATGGGGAAATATAGAGCAAATCCTAATAGAGGTATTATCAATTGGACATTCATCAGGCCGAGATTTGCTCTATGGAATTCTAACTGGATATGAAATTTTAGTTGAAAAGGAGAATGGAAATGTCAATGAGGACAATTATTAAGAAAAACA
This sequence comes from Candidatus Epulonipiscium sp., assembly GCA_012841565.1. Next base: position 3,694 of record DUUM01000119.1, read on the forward strand.
CTTATTTTGATTCGGTTTCTCTTATGGCTCTCTCAACAAAAGCCAATAATATTGAAGGAATTAAACGAGTTAATATAGCTATGGGAACTGCCATGAACAAAGAAGTTTTACAAAATGTAGGTCTTTATACAGATGAAATTGAAGAAGCTGGAAGAGGAGACCTTATGATTGTTGTTGAAGCTAAGGAAGGCTACAACTTAGATGATCTTATAGAAAAAATTGAAGAAGCAATGATCAGGAAAGAAGACAATAAAGGGGCTGCTAACCGGGTATATTCTGGTGTAGAAGCAGCAGCTAGGGATAATGTGGACTCTAATCTGGCTGTTATATCAGTAGCTGGAGCATATGCTGCAAGAGTCGCTAGAAAGGCCTTAAGAGAGGGTCTTCATGTCATGATGTTTAGTGACAATGTATCACTAGAAGATGAGATTAGTCTAAAAAAAGAAGCCCACGAAAAAGGACTTCTTATGATGGGACCAGACTGTGGTACTGCTATCATTAATGGAAAAGGACTTTGCTTTGCAAATGGTGTTCGAAAAGGAAAAATAGGAATCGTTGCAGCATCAGGAACAGGTGCACAAGAAGTAAGTGTAAGAATTCATGATTTTGGTGGAGGTGTTTCCCAACTGCTTGGTACAGGTGGTAGAGATCTATCAGCTGAAGTAGGTGGAATAATGATGCTTGATGCAATGAGAGCACTGGCAGATGATGCAGAAACCGAAATTATTGTCTTAGTATCAAAACCACCAGCAAAAGAAGTTGCAGAGAAAATATACAAAGAGGTAAAAAACACTCATAAACCTGTCGTTATCTGCTTTATTGGCGGAAATAAAGAAGAAATAGAAGCTTCAGGTGCACACTATGGAAAAACCACTAAACAAGCAGCACTTCAAGCGGTTATTCTTTCAGGTGTTCCTGAAGAAACAATTAATAAACGTTCCCTTAACCTTTCTTTAATTGATGAAATCAAGGTAAAACTTAATTCAGAGCAGAAATATATAAGAGGATTGTTCTGCGGTGGAACAATCTGCGAGGAAGTTATGTCCTTAGTAAAAGAAAAATATCCAAACGTTTACAGTAATATATCAAAGGACCCAACCTATAAGTTGGAGAATTTAAATAAAAGTAAAGAACACACAATGATTGATTTTGGTGACGATAGCTTTACACAGGGAAGACCTCATCCTATGATTGATCCAAGTTTAAGACTTGAAAGAATTGTTCAAGAAGCAAAGGATCCAGAAGTTGGTGTTATTGCTATGGATATAATTCTTGGATACGGTTCTCATGAGGATCCGGTTGAAGTAACGTTACCTGCCATTAGAGAAGTTAATGCCATTGCTAAAAAAGAAGGAAGACATATTGAAATTCTTGCTTTTGTTCTTGGAACTGAACTTGATCCACAGAACTTCGATCTCCAAGTTAAAAAGCTTATGGATGAAGGCGTAACCATTTCAAGTAGTAGTGAAAACACAGGGTTACTTTCTAGAGGATTTGTACAGAAGGAGGAAGTTTAGAATGATAAATGAACTTTTTAAAAATGAATTAGAAGTTGTAAATATCGGGCTAGAGATGTTTCGAGATGATTTATCTAGGCAAGGAATTAAGGTAAATCATGTTCAGTTTGCGCCACCAGCAGATGGTGATGAAGACGTTCTTGCAGCTTTAGATTATCTTGACTTGGGGCCTATTAAAGAAAAAATAGAAGCAGCTAACAAAGAAGTTGTTGAAAGGATTATTAATTCAACTCCAGTGCTTGTAGGATATGACAAGGCTATTAATGTTATTCCAGGAATGAAAAAGAATATGATTATTCATGCAGGTCCTCCTATCAAGTGGGAGAATATGTGTGGCGCCATGAAGGGCGCAGTTACAGGGGCAATTGTATTTGAGGGACTTGCAAAAGATATTGAAGAAGCAGAGCAAGTAGCTGCATCTGGCGCCATTGAGTTTTCGCCGTGTCACGAACATAACACTGTAGGATCCATGGCCGGGGTAACCTCGCCATCTATGTATGTTCATATTGTTAAAAACAAGACTTATGGAAATATTTCCTACACAAATCTAAGTGAGCAACTTTCAAAGATACTTAGAATGGGTGCCAATGATCAAAGTGTTATTGATAGACTTAACTGGATGAGGGATGTTCTTGGCCCAATGCTCAAGGAAGCCATGGAGATTGCTGGAGAGATTGATTTAAGACTTCTATTATCCCAAGCACTTCACATGGGTGATGAGTGTCACAATAGAAACGTTGCGGGAACAACACTTCTGGTTCAAGCCCTTACACCTTATCTAGTACAAACCAAGTTTTCGCAGGAGGACAAGGTTGAAGTATTTAACTTTATTGGATCCTCAGATTATTTCTCAGGACCGACATGGATGGCCTTAGCAAAAAACGCACTAGATTCAGCCCATGGCATAGAATACAGCACGATCCTTACAACTATGGCAAGGAACGGCGTTGAGTTTGGTATTAGAGTCAGTGGAATGGAAGGCAATACATGGTTTATAGGACCGGCGCAAAAGGTTATTGGACCATTGTTTGCTGGATTTAAACCTGAAGACTCAGGTCTTGATATAGGGGACTCTGCTATAACAGAGACTTATGGTATTGGCGGCTTTGCAATGTCAGCAGCTCTAGCCATCGTATCTCTTGTGGGTGGAACCGTTGATGAAGCTATTAACACCACAAGAAAGATGTACGAAATTACCACAACAGAAAATCAAAATGTAACCCTACCGATTCTAAACTTTAAAGGAATCCCGACTGGTATTGACTTAAGAAAGGTTCTTGAATCAGGCATGTTACCTGTTATTAATACAGCTATTGCCCATAAGGAAGCAGGAATTGGTATGATTGGTGCTGGAATCACAAATCCTCCTATGGAATGCTTTAAAAAGGCGGCCATTGGATTGGCAGCTCATATTAGAACTTTAGAAGCATAAGGAGTATAATGCTGATATGAAAACTTCTCAATCCATCTTACAATATAATTGTAGGGTGGATTTTTTTATTGTAAGCAGTTATTAGATTTCATCAATATTAAAAGAAATTTCTATTGTATCTACCGTTGGGATCAGTTGTGTTAACTTAACACCTGCTGCAACTAACATCTTTTTAGAGGCTATGACAATAGGAGTATCGGCATATTTATCACTTAGATAAACTATTTCTTGGATGCCAGATTGGATAATAGCTTTTGCACATTCATTACATGGGAATAGGGCAACAAATATTCTAGCTCCTTCAAGAGAGACACCTCTGTTGTTAAGAATGGCATTAAGCTCAGCGTGGACCACGTAAGGATATTTTGTGTCAAGAAAGTCTCCCTCTCTATCCCAAGGGAACTCATCATCAGAACAACCAAAAGCAAATCCGTTATAGCCAACTGAAAGTACTCTGTTATTAGGGCTTACTATACATGCACCTACTTGGGTTCCAGGGTCTTTGCTTCTTTTGGCAGATAGTAAAGCAAGTCCCATAAAGTATTCATCCCATGAAATATAATCTTGTTTTTTCAAAAAACTCACCTCTTATGTTATTTAATATGTATGTTTACTTATAATTATTATACCATGGGCACAGTTGGTAAAGAAAGTAGTATTAGAATTTATGATACAAACCATTATAAGAAGACGAATATGAAGATGTTAGAAGAGAGATAATTGAAATGATTAATTGACACACAAACTAATTAACCGAAGATCCTTTTTATTAAGGCTACAGCAATAGGAAAATTAATGGTATAATTAAGCTTAATAATATAAAGAGAAAAGGACGATATATATGTCGAAGCAGTTATGGAAAGCAGGGAACATGGTCTACCCACTACCGGCCGTGATGGTAAGCTGTGGTAGCATGGAAAAGGGGAATATTATTACTGTTGCATGGACGGGAACAATTTGTACAAATCCTCCTATGGTATATATTTCTATAAAACCATCCAGGTATTCATATGAATTGATTAAGGATAGTATGGAATTTGTGATTAATCTTACAACAGAAGAACTAGCAAAAGCAACGGATTTTTGTGGTGTGAGATCAGGGAAAGATTATGATAAATTTAAAGTCAATAACTTAACATCCATCAAAGGGCATTATGTAAGTGCACCGATGATTGAAGAAAGTCCAGTCAATATTGAATGCCGTGTAACCGAAATTAAAGAATTAGGATCTCATCATATGTTTATTGCAGAGGTTTTAGGGGTTCATGCGGATGAGCAATATATGGATGAAAAAGGTAAGTTTAAATTATCTGATGCCAAGCCCATTTGTTATTCCCATGGAACTTATTTTGGACTTGGCGATTCATTAGGTACCTTTGGATACTCAGTTGCAAAAAAGAAGAAAAAGAAAAAATAGGTGTGATAACTGATTAATACAAAAATATATTGACGATAATATATTTTTAGTGTTATACTTTTTAAGAAGTAAAAAAACCAAATAAATATCATCGCCTTTAAATTGGTCCGAGAGGCCAGCAAGGAAGAACATACATATGCGTATGTATAGAGCAATGAGAATATAATCATTGTGATTTTTGGGAAAATATTGAATAAAACTTACCCGTTATGGGTTATTAGGGGCAATGAAAGATTGAAATCAATCTATTTATTGTCTCTTTTTGTTGTCCCAATAAATAACTTTACTTACGAGGATGTAATACATTTCCTAACAAAAGAGTGGCTGTGTTACCATGTTGGAAAAGAGGAGTCGTGTAACTATGAAAGCACAATTAATTTTAGAAAATGGAATGGTATTTGAAGGGCAGGCTTTTGGATATTTTAAAGAAAAAATTGGAGAGGTAATCGTTAATACGAGTATGACAGGTTATCAAGAGATCCTTACAAATCCTGCATACTACGGACAAATTGTCATTATGACCTACCCTATGATTGGAAACTATGGTATCAACTTAGATGATATGCAATCAAAAAAGGTCCAGATAAAAGGGTTAGTGGTACGAGAGAAGTGTGATATTCCAAATAATTTTCGTTGTGAGTTAACATTGGATGGCTATATGAAGGCGAGTGGCATCATTGGTATTGAAGGAATCGATACAAGAGCTCTTGCTAAAGTTGTCAGGGAGTGCGGTGTTATGAAAGGTATTATTGCCGTTAGAGAATTGACACCGAGTCAGATTAAGTTGAAACTAGAGGCCTTTTCAAATAGTGAGGCAGTGGGTAAAGTAACAAGAGCAGAGATTTCTTATATTGAGGGAACAGGTAAACATATTGGCATTGTTGATCTAGGGGTTAGACAAAGTGCCATTCATTCTCTAAAAGCCAAAGGATGTAAAATCACATTATTTCCCGCATTCACAAGTGCTAAAGAATTTTTAGAGTCTAATTTTGACGGTATCTTAGTGTCGAGTGGCCCAGGATCGCCACATGACATACCCCAAGTGACAGAGGAAATTAAAAATCTGGTAGGAAAGATTCCTCTAATAGGGATGGGGTTAGGTCATCAAGTATTGGCCCTTGCCATAGGAGCAGAGGTTAGTAGATTGGGATTTGGCCATCACGGAGGCGCTCAATCTGTAAAAGATACACTGACCAATAGGATACAATCAACTTCTCAGACGCATAGTTACGTTGTTTCTAGGCTGCCAAGTGAAGCTGTTATTTCCCATATTAATATCAATGACGAAACCATAGAAGGTATGTATGTAAAAGAAAAAAGAATCTATAGCATTCAATTTCATCCTCAGTCACCGACAGTAAGTGGTGAGATTGACTCAATCTATGATAACTTTCTAACTATAATCCAAGGAGGCCAACTATAATGCCAAGAGACATGAAGATAAAAAAAGTATTAGTCATTGGATCAGGACCCATTGTTATTGGCCAAGCGGCAGAATTTGACTATTCAGGGACTCAAGCTTGCCAAGCGCTCAAAGAAGAAGGCGTAGAAGTTGTTCTAGTCAATAGTAATCCAGCCACAATCATGACCGATAAAGATGTGGCAGATAAAATATATATAGAACCTTTGAATATTGGATTTATAGAAAAAATCATTGCAAAGGAAAGACCAGATAGCTTACTTGCAGGCGTGGGCGGACAAACAGGGCTTAACCTTGCAGTTGAACTAGATGATCAGGGCATTCTTGAAAAATATGGTGTGCGGGTTATAGGGTCTCAAATTAGTGCTATTAAAGAAGGTGAAGATCGTGAGAAGTTTAGAGATCTTATGAACCGGATTAACCAGCCTATGATTGAAAGTAAGACTATAGAAACAGTAGAAGATGCGGTGGAATTTTCACATAAAATCGGATATCCAATCGTTGTTAGACCGGCTTATACATTAGGAGGTACAGGTGGTGGAATTGCCGAGACAGAAGAAGAGTTAAAGGAAATATGCGCCCATGGTTTACATTTGTCAAGGGCTAAACAAGTCCTAATAGAAAAATGTATTAGAGGCTGGAAAGAAATTGAATACGAAGTTATGCGAGATAGTTTTGGAACAGCCATTGCTATTTGTAACATGGAAAATATTGACCCAGTAGGGATTCATACAGGGGATAGTATTGTTATAGCACCGACCCAAACATTATCTGATAAAGAACATCAAATGCTACGGAAGGCATCTTTAGATATTATATCGGAGTGTGACATAAGGGGAGGGTGTAATGTTCAGTTAGCGCTTCATCCTGAAAGCTTTGAGTACGCTGTTATAGAAATTAATCCACGTGTTAGTCGTTCATCAGCTTTAGCATCCAAAGCTACAGGCTATCCTATTGCTAGGGTAACTGCCAAAATAGCCTTAGGTTATGGACTTCATGAGATTATTAATGAAATAACAGGTAACACATATGCTTGTGTTGAACCTACCTTAGATTATGTAGTTGTTAAAATACCGAAGTGGCCTTTTGATAAGTTTTATAAAGCAAATAGGTCCTTAGGGACAAAAATGATGGCAACAGGTGAAGTTATGGCCATAGGTACTAGCTTTGAGTCAGCCTTCTTAAAGGGAATTAGATCTCTAGAAATTGGTCAGTATTCTCTTTATCATCATAAGCTCATGGGGAAATCCTTAGATGAATTAAAGAAACTAGTCGTAGTTCCAGACGACGAACGTATTTTTGTTTTAGCATCTATGCTAAGGATGCAATACAGGGAAGAGCAAATATGTAAGATTACAGGAATGGATTCATTTTTTATAAAAAAAATAAAGTGGATTGTGGAGGAAGAAGAAAAACTAACACAAATGAGATTCGAAGATTTAACTCCAAAATATTTAATGCAACTCAAAAAAAGGGGTTTTGCAGATAAAGGAATTGCTCAATTAATAGGTGTAACAGAAGATGATCTGAGGCAATTAAGAGAGAAGTGGAAAATTATACCTGTCTATAAAATGGTTGATACCTGTGCAGGGGAGTTTGGAGCCAAGTCTCCATACTACTATTCTACCTATGATACAACAGATGAAGTAACTGTTTCGGATAAGAAAAAGGTTATTGTTATGGGTTCAGGTCCTATTCGAATTGGTCAAGGAATAGAGTTTGATTACTGCTCGGTACACGCTATTATGGCGCTAAAGGAGCAAGGCATTGAAACGATTATCATTAACAATAATCCCGAGACTGTTAGTACAGATTTTCATACATCAGATAAGCTTTATTTTGAACCATTGACTGATGAAGATGTGTACCATATTATTCAAAAAGAAAAACCAATGGGTGTCATCTTACAATTTGGCGGGCAAACAGCTATTAAGCTAGCTAAGTTTTGTGAGAAAATGAATATTACAGTTTTAGGGACACAACCAAAGCAAATGGATGAGGCGGAAGATCGGGAAAAGTTTGATGCTATTTTAGAGAAACTAGATATAAAACGTCCAAAAGGTAAAGCCATTTGGAACATTACGGAAGGTTTAAAGGCTGCTGATGAGTTAGGATATCCAGTGTTAGTAAGGCCTTCTTATGTGTTAGGTGGGCAAGGAATGGAAATAACCTATGAAAAAGAGCAACTATCTAGATATCTTGAAAATGCCTTTGACAGGGATACGGAGAATCCTGTCCTAATTGATAGGTACTTAATGGGGCGTGAAATAGAAGTAGATGCCATTTGTGATGGGGAAGATATTTTAATCCCAGGCATTATGGAGCACCTAGAAAGAGCAGGTATACATTCTGGAGATAGTACGAGTATTTATCCTAGTATTCATATATCCCAGGCAATAAAAAATAAAATATTAGAATACACTAAACTTTTAGCAAAAGAGTTAAAAGTAATTGGAATGATTAATATTCAATATATAGAGTATGAGGATGAACTTTATATTATTGAAGTTAACCCTCGTTCAAGTCGTACGGTACCCTATATTTCAAAGGTAACAGATGTTCCAATCATCTCTATAGCAACTAGGATTATCTTAGGTGAAAAACTTTCAGATATGCCTTGGGGAAGTGGTTTATATCCTGAAATTAAAAATCGGTATGCGGTTAAGGTACCCGTTTTTTCAACAGAAAAACTACCATTAGTTGAAGTGAGCTTAGGACCTGAAATGAGATCCACAGGAGAAGTTTTAGGTGTTGGGGAAACGATTGAAGAAGCTCTTTATAAAGGATTTGCGGCAGCAGGAAATAGGCTTCCTAAAAAAAATGGAATCGTTTTGGCTACGGTACAAAAACACGATAGAGACGAATTTATGCAAATAGCAAAACGCTTCGCAGCATGCGGATACAAATTTATAGCCACAAAAGGAACAGCAAAGCAATTACTAGAAAATGGAGTTGTATCTGAAGTTGTGGGTAAGATTAGCGAAAAAAGACCTAATATCTTAGACACAATCAGAAGTGGCCAAATTGATATTGTTATAAATACACCAACTAAAGGGAATGATTCTCATAGAGATGGATTTCAAATTCGCCGAAGTGCTATAGAGGCTTCCTTACTAGTCGTAACCTCCTTAGATACAGTCAAGGCCATGTTAGATATTATTGAAAAGGGAATGACAATAGAAGGCGCTCAGGTTTATGATATGGGAAAGCAATTAATTAAATAGATATACTTTATCTTAAAGAGTCGAAGGTCAACAGATAAAACACATAGTGCTCAGTATCCATAATTGATACTGAGCACTATGTGTTGGTATGTTAAGCGTTGAAAGCTATATTAATTTCGATTGGTATATCGTCTGCAAAAAGTTGAACGCATAGAATCTGGCCAGTTCCCATTTTTAAGGATATACTGTCTCCTTGAAGTAAGGTAGGTGTTGAGATATCAATCAAAACGCCTATGCTGGAAAAAAGAGTAACAGCACTTGCTGTTAGCATATTGGATAGTTCTGATAATGCACTTTTTTCCATTTCGCCTAATTCATCTACAGGCATACCCATCATCATTTTGGATGCTACTTGTTTTGCTGATTCTAAATCCAGGGAATAAGCGACATTTCCTTTGATTCCCCCAACGATACCAACTAATATAAGTATACCGGAACTAACTAATTCCTTGTTTTTTACACTTAATGTACCTTTTCGTATTTCTGAAAACCCTAATTGGGGCATAATAGAAGTAAATGATTCCATAAAAGGATTAATATTTTTTACATCCAATTTGTAACACTCCTTTTAAATCCGACATTAAGAAATATTTCCCCAAAATCAGTTTTTGCCAGCACAGTGGTTGTAGTGAAATTTGGTGGGGATATGACAACTTTTTCCCCGCGAAGTATTGACGGCGGTGCGACACGAAGACCTAATGCTTTATTCTTACGGTTAAGGATGGAGGATGCGTTCCCTGAAATGATATTAGCAAACTCCCCCAGTGCTAAAAGAACCTCGTTGTGATCCATTGGTTCTCTTCGTAAAACTGCACTTACTAAATTAGTAGCAGTTTCTTTAGAGAGGTCAATTAACATCCTACCAGGGAATTCGCCAATAATCCCAACGATAATAGAGATGCCTTTAGAGGTAAATTCTTTCTCCTGAGGATATTCTGCGTCATATGTGATAAGGGTTTTTGTCATCTTATTGAAGCAATCTAGTAGACTCTCTTTAAATATTGAACAATGGGTGTCTTCTAGAAAACGATATAACTCATCAGAATTTACAATTCTCTTAACGGCAATAATCAGTTCATCTGGATCGACAGGTTTTTGGATATAAGCAGATACATTGTTTTTCTTTGCTTCTTTTACTATTTCATCATCCATCATGGAACTTACAACAATCACTTTAATATTTTCGTTAATTTTATGTATGGCACGGGTACACTCAAAGCCATCTGTACCAGGTAATGTCATATCCATTGTTACTAAAGCGGGATTGCTTTTTGCTACAACCTCTTTCACCCCTTCTAAAGAGCTAGCCTCTCCAACAACAGTAAAACCATTATCTTCAAGAATATTTCTTAGCATTGCGATTGAAAAAGGTGAATCATCAACAATAACGATTCCATTTTCGTTCATACGAATACCTCCTATATTAAATTCAAACCTATATTTGAAATTATATCATAGTTATCAGTATTGTAGAAGTAAAATACCTATAACTAAGATGAAAAGATTCGATTGAGAAGAAGTGGGTTACACAAGTGTGGAGGGTATGAGTGTGTCGCAGTAATTAGAATCTTAAATTAGGTTACAAAAGAGATAAACTATGATATTATTGATAAGTCATATTTATATTATAGGAGGAAATTATGGGAAAAAGTGAAGTTAAAAACGTAAACATTGTTACAGCAGATCCATCAGCATTAGGTCTTTTTGGGTTAGCAATGGTGACATTAGTTGCATCATCACAAAAGCTAGGGATAACAACAGGATCATCATTTGTCATTCCCTGGGCAATATTTTTAGGTGCATTTGCTCAATTATTTGCTTGTATTAATGACTCTAAGAGAAACAATACTTTTGGCACAACAGCTTTTGGCGCTTATGCATTTTTTTGGATGGCAATGGCTACATCATGGATGATAAAAATGGGTGTATTTGGCGAAGCACTAGCTTCAAATGTTGATCCAAAACAATTAGGATTTGCATTTATTGGATACTTAATATTTACCTTATTTATGACAATAGGGGCTATGGAGACACATAAGGTGCTATTTCTTATACTCTTCTTTATTAACTTCCTATTTATTGGGCTATCACTTGATAGTTTTGGTATCATGGGGGAATTCCCACATAAATTAGCAGCTTATTCAGAGCTAATCATATCCTTATTATCTTTTTATGGTTCAGGGGCATCAGTGTTAAATACACACTTTGGAAAAGTATTTTTACCAGTAGGTAAGCCTTTTGGGATTTTCAAATAACCTACTACAAATTTGAAAACAAGTTTAAGAATAACCTTGATAGATAAAATATCAAGGTTATCTTTTTAGGGTTTTTCTTCTTGCCAGTTTCTTCTGTCCAAGAGGTAATAGCTAATTCTGAAAAAATAGGTAAACTTGACAATAATAAAAGATTACAGTAAACTAATAGCATATTAAGGGTGCTCGATGAATCGGGCTGAGAGGAGACGTATGAGTCTCTAACCTTCGAACCTGATCTGGATAATGCCAGCGTAGGAATAATAGCGTACTGTTTTTTGTATAGGTATTGTATATTATCCTCTCTGGCCCTGGGTCAGGGAGGATTTTTAATGTTTTATAAATATAAAGGAGGCAAAATAATGAACGCAAGTGTTGCGATTCAAGTATTACCAGGAGTTCAGGATATAGATTTAGTGTGTGAGATTGTAGATGAGGTCATCGCCTATATAAAAAGTACAGGCCTATCTTACTATGTAGGACCATTTGAGACCGCTATTGAAGGTGAATATGATGACCTAATGGAAATTGTTAAACAGTGTCAATACATTGCTATTAAAGCAGGGTGTCCATCAGTTATGTCTTATGTAAAGATTAATTTTAAGCCAGAGGGCGGTGTTCTAACAATTGATAAAAAGGTTACAAAGCATCACAAATAAGATTTCATCATCTATAGCAGTCGTAGGAATTCTTGTTAGTTGGCAACTCCTATCGGCTGTAAAGATTGTCCCGAAATATATGTTGCCATCACCCTTAGATGTGATAAGAGCTTTGATACTAGATTTTCCACTGCTCATGCATCATGCAAGATTTACCCTATTAGAAGCATTTTTTGGGTTGACAATAGGAGTGCTGTTAGGATTTGCCATTGCTGTTCTGATGGACCGATTTGAAATTATATACAAAGCAATTTATCCAGTACTAGTGATTACCCAGACCATACCAACTGTAGCCATAGCCCCTTTGCTTGTTCTGTGGCTAGGCTACGGCATGGCACCTAAAATAACGCTGATTGTTATTGTAACATTTTTTCCCATTACAGTAGGACTTCTAGATGGCTTTATGTCTGCTGATGTAGATACCATAAAACTTTTGAGATCTATGAAGGCTTCAAGAGGACAGATTTTTAGGCACATTAAATTACCAAGTGCTTTATCACATTTTTTTGCAGGCCTTAGAATTTCAGTCTCTTATTCAGTCGTAGGTGCGGTGATTGCAGAATGGTTAGGTGGCTACAGTGGGCTAGGCGTTTATATGACAAGGGTAAAAAAATCCTACGCTTTTGACAAAATGTTTGCAGTCATCTTGCTTATATCTGTCATTAGCCTGTTGCTAATGTGGGGGGTAACCACTGTTCAAAAATTTAGTATGCCATGGACTAACAATGAAAGTGATTTAAAACAAGAAACTTAAGGAGCATAAAATGAAATCAAAATTAGTATTTTTAATATGTATATTAGGAATAGGGATAGGTATAGCAGGATGTAGTAAGAAGGATGATAAAATAAGTATTGTTCTTGACTGGACACCTAACACAAATCATACAGGTTTATATGTCGCCCAAGAGCTGGGCTACTTTGAAGAGTTAGGCCTTAATGTAGATATTATTCAACCACCAGAAGGTGGGGCTACAACTCTCGTAGCATCAGGGAAAGCTGAATTTGGAATTGACTTTCAAGACAGTATAGCTCCTGCTTTTGCTACAGATGAGCCTCTACCAGTAACAGCAGTAGCAACGCTTATTCAGCATAATACATCCGGTATTATATCTCTAAAAGATAATGGAATCGACACACCCAAGGGAATGGCAGATAAAGTCTATGCAACGTGGGATTTACCAGTGGAGAAAGCAATTATCAGACAAGTGGTTGAAGCTGATGGGGGAGATTATAACGCCATTAACATGATACCTAGCACAGTAGCTGATGTTATAACAGCGCTTAATACAAATGTAGATGCTGTATGGGTGTATTATGCTTGGGATGGTATTGCAACCAAGGTAAAAGGTATAGAAACAGATTACTTTGCATTTAAGGATATTGATCCGGTGCTCGACTATTATAATCCTATAATCGTGAGTAATAATACATACCTTGAGAAAAATGAAGAGCAAGCTAAAGCAGTTTTAAAGGCAGTGGCTAAAGGGTATGAATATGCTATAGAAAACCCAGAAGATGCAGCTAACATACTAGTGAAAGCTAACCCTGAGCTAGATATGGCCATCGTACAAGAAAGTCAAAAATGGCTTGCAGATCAATATAAGGCAGAAGTTAGCCAATGGGGATATATCGATGCTAATAGGTGGGATAACTTCTATCAGTGGCTATCACAAAAAAATCTTATTGAACAAGAAATTCCATTAGGATATGGGTTTACAAACAAATATCTTTCAGAATAGAGGAAAACACGTATGAGTAAGCTTAGTGCAAACAATATATCAAAATCCTACAATAACAAAGAGATCATAAAAGATATTACATTACAGTTATATGAAGGAGAAATTGTGTGCCTACTAGGAGTAAGTGGTGTTGGAAAAACTACATTATTTAATATACTATCAGGCCTACTATCTCCAGATGAAGGTAGTGTATTATTAGATAATACGGATATAACAGGGGAAGCGGGACAGATTAGTTATATGCTACAAAAAGACTTGTTACTGCCGTATAAAAAGGTTATTGACAATGTCTCTTTACCACTCGTTATAAAGGGAGAAAACAAGCCAGATGCAAGATTTACAGCAGAAAGTTACTTTGAAATGTTCGGCATTGATGGTACCCAAAACAAGTATCCACACCAGCTATCAGGCGGAATGAGGCAACGGGCAGCACTTTTACGTACTTATTTGTTTTCACAGGATGTGGCGCTTTTAGATGAGCCATTTAGCGCCCTAGACACCATTACTAAAAGTAAAATGCATGGTTGGTATCTTGAGGTTATGGAGAAGATTAAATTATCAACCTTGTTTATCACACATGATATAGATGAAGCGATTATATTATCAGATCGTATTTATATTATGACAGGGATGCCGGGAAAAATAACATCAGAAATAAAGATTCATCATCCTAAACCAAGAGAAGATGAGTTCATTTTAAGCCCGGAATTTATTACTTACAAAAGAGAGATTATCCAAACTTTGGCAAGTGATTAGATGTTTATAAGTAAATAAATGTGTTTGAAGAGTATGGATAAAGATGAAGTAGCAATCAAATTGGTTGCTGCCTTTTTTATGCAATAATATAGACCTACAGTTTAAGCTATTGCAGACAACCTCTTTACGGCATATAATTGGAATTGAATGAGTACAGGGGGAACTAGTGATTCATGTTTAACAAAGGAGAATAAGACATATGGGGATTAATAATAAAAACAGACAAAATAGGCGTCCACCAATTATATTTATTGGTACTTTCGTGAGTGCACTTATTACACTAGGCATTGTTATTGTAGGCATAATATATTGCAAAGTTAAGATGAATGCCATCGGATTGGAAAATATAGAGCAATATACACAGTATAATAAGCACTATGCTTTTATTATGGAAGATGGGGATAATCCCTTTTGGGATAATGTCTACAAAGGAGCCAAAGAAAAAGGAGAACAACTCAATACATATGTTGAAAGATTTGGGTGGGAGCTACCTATTAAATATACAGCCAAAGAACTTTTAAAGATTGCTATTGCAGCAAATGTGGATGGCATTATTATGCAAGGGGATAGTGACATAGAAACTCAGCTCTTGATTAACGAAGCAAAAGACTTAGGTATTCCAGTTGCTACTGTTCTAGAAGATTCTCCGAAAAGTGATCGGATATGCTTTGTAGGAGTCAATAACTACCAATTAGGCAAGGAATATGGTAATCAAGTACTAGAGATTGCAGATGATCAGACCCAAAAGGTCATGGTGCTATTAGATGCCAATACCAATGATGCAAGTCCTAATCTTATACTTTCAGGTATTAATGATACATTGGTAGACTCTAAGATGGCAGTATCTGTTAGAACCATTGATAGAAAAAGTGCTTTTAGTTCTGAAGAGGTCATTCATGATATTATGTTAGATTCAGAAAATGTTCCAGATATCTTTATTTGCTTAGATCTGATTGATACGATTTGTGTTTATCAAACAATTGTGGACTACAATAAAGTTGGCAAGGTTAAGATGATTGGATATTATAATTCACAAAACATTACCCAAGCGATTAAGAAAGAAATTATTCATTCAACTATTGTTATTGATACACAAGGGATGGGGGCATATGCTGTAGAGGCATTATATGAGTATGATAATATAAAACGCGTAAGCGAATATATTCCAGTTGATATGAAACTGATATCTCGCAAAGATATTGGTGAGGAGTAGGATGAGAAGGAGGTTATAAGGATGAGTATAAAAGAAAAAATAGCCTATCGGCACAAGAATCTTTCAATAGGGACAAGACTCATTATTGTTTTTATCGCTACCCTAGCAATTGTGCTGACTGTGAATATATATATGTATATGAATATTAATAGAACTGTTAGCATGATTGATAATGTATATGTAAGTAATGTCAGTTTAAATGAATTAAGCATTGAGTTAGACAATATTCAAAAGAGTATGTATGAATACCTTAATACAAAAAGTTCAGATGCCCTTAAAAACTATTATGCTAGTTCAAGTAACTACCAGCGCCTCATTAGCGAATTAAATGAGATACCCTCAGATAACCATATTATGCTGATGGAAAAAAATATTAGGCAAATGTCGTTAAAATACTTAGAGACAACCAATAAAACCATCCAGTCTAAAAGAGGGCGTAATATTGAAAGATACAAAATGGGTTATGAAAAAGCCAGTGAAATCCATACGTATATTAATAATAATGTTTATAGCTTAAATAATGAACTGTTTAAGAATAACTTTAATAATTATGAGCTACTTTTGGTATCGTTGAAATATGTAGAAATGGTTAGTACCATTATACTATTTGTTATTTCAGTATTAAGCATGGTAATCATTATTATTGTAACGAAGAGTATTACAAAGCCTCTCGGTAAATTAGCACTAGCGGCTAATGAAGTAGCATCTGGTAATTTTAATATTATATTAATAGAAGCCAATTACAATGATGAGATAGGTGTTGTTGCCAAAGCTTTTAATAAAATGATTATTAGTATCAGGACATATGTTATTCAAGTAAAAGAAAGTATGGAATTTGAAAACAAAGCAAAAGAAACAGAACTATTAATGAAAAATCATCTTAAGGATGTGCAACTAAAATATTTACAGGCACAAATTAATCCTCATTTTTTATTTAATACTTTAAATGCAGGTGCTCAATTAGCCATGCTGGAAGAAGCGGAGAAGACGAGTGTTTTTATTGAGAAAACAGCAGATTTTTTTCGTTATAATATTAAAAAAATGAGTGAAGATTCCAGTCTAGAAGAAGAAATTGAACTTGTAGATGCCTACATATATATAATGAATGTTCGCTTTTCAAATGAAATTAACTTTATAAAAGAAATTGATGAGAGCCTCCTTCAACTAAGGGTACCTAGTATGATCTTGCAACCGATTGTTGAAAATGCTGTTAATTATGGTATTAGAGGGATTGAAAGAGATGCTACCATCCAACTTTTGGTGTATCAAGATGAAGACGAAATATTAATTAGCATTAAAGATAATGGATGTGGGATGCCACAAAGTGAAATAGATAAGGTGAAGAGCAAAGAAATAAGAGAAGAAGTTATAAGTAAAGAAGCTATTATTAAGGACTCTAATGGAATTGGTCTTAGAAATGTAATTAGTAGATTGAATATTTATTATGGGAAACAAGATAGTGTTGACATTGTAAGTGCGGGAACAGATCAAGGGACAGAAGTTATTCTCCATATCCCAACTAACGAGAGCATATAAAAAGAGTATATAATATAGGAGGCTAAAAGTGTATAAAATAATGATAGCAGATGATGAAGGAATTGTTATTGAATCTTTAACGCATATTATTAAACAAGAATATGGCGACTCTTGTATCATAAGAAGTGCAAAAACAGGTAGGAGTGTCATTGAGCTTGCAGAAGAATTTAGACCTCATATTGCATTTATGGATATTAAAATGCCAGGCATTAATGGAATAGATGCAATGAAAGAAATTCGAAAGATTAATCAGTCCGTTTTATTTATCGTTATGTCAGCCTATGATAAATTTACCTATGCCAAAGAAGCTATTGCCTTAGGAGTACTAGATTATTTAACAAAACCTACCAATAAAAGTAAGATTATAGAGACGTTAGAAAAAGCAATGGCAGTGATTGATGATAAACGGGAAAAAAGAAATCATGATTTGCTCACTAAAGAAAAGTTAATGACTGTCGTTCCAGTGATTGAAAGTGGCATGATTTATACAATCCTATTTCAAGAAGATTACCTGGAGGAGGCCCGAAACTTTAAGCGGTTGTTGGGAATCCAAGAGGATCATGGCTTTATACTGGTGATTCAGTATGGAGATATGGATGCAGAAGGGGATATGACGAACTCAGTGGGAGTTAGCGTAAAAGCCCATTCTTTTTACCCTAAATTAAGTGAGATTGTAAAAGAATTTTTTGATGCGGTCGTAGGGCCTATTATGATTAACCAAATGATTGCATTTATACCCTGTAATCAAGATGCTAATATCTACGATGAACGTATTAAAATTATTGAAAAGGCTAGAAACTTAAGGCGAAAGCTGAAAAAGCAAATAGATTTAGACTTTAGAATTGGGCTTGGTTCTGTAAAGCCACTGGAGGAATTAACCGCCTCGTATAAAGAAGCAATCGTAGCAATGCGGCAAAAAAGTGGTATGGTGGCACATATAAAAGATATTCCTGCCTTTTTAAAATGTGAACAAGCCCAGCCCATGGAAATAGAAAAGGCCCTTATACATTATATTAAAAAGGGAGATTTTGCAAGAGTCATGAATGAAGCAAATACCTATTTTGATTGGTTGGTCGAGAGTGACCAAGGAGAGGCCATAGATATTCAAACTAAGGTGTTTGAAATGATTGTACATATAGAAAATGAGACCCAGTGTATGGGGATACAACCCTATTCCTTTAGATATCGTGGCGAATATTTAAAAATTATTATGGGATATAAAGAAAATGAGAAACTAAAAGCATGGTTTTTAGAAAAAGCTTCTGAGATTTGTCGTACTATGATTATTAGCAAAGAAGAGCAATCAAATAGTATCATCATAAAAGCAAAGAGATATATAGATAAGTATTATTACAAAGGAATTTCATTAGATGATGTATCAAGAGAAGTGGATATTAGCCCCTATTATTTTAGCAAATTATTTAAAGAAGAAACGGGAGAGAATTTTATTTATTATTTAACAACTATACGTATTGAAAAAGCTAAACAATTGCTGAATAATAAAGCATTAAGTGTAAAAGAAATCGGGATTGAAGTCGGTTATAGTGATCCTAATTATTTTAGCCGAATTTTTAAAAAAAGTGTAGGACAAACACCAACAGAGTACAAAGAGAGGATAGGTTGAGATGAAAAACATCGTACGAACTTTCATAATGACAGGGATAGGTGTTGTATTGTTAGTCGGATGTAGTAGGGGAGGTGCCAAGAATCCAACAGTGAACCAGGTAGAAAATGATAGGATTCAAATTGGATTATCCTTTGATTCATTTGTCATAGAACGTTGGCAACGTGATCGTGATATTTTTGTATCAACAGCAAAAGAACTAGGAGCAGATGTAAACGTTCAAATTGCCAGTGGGGATGTAAACAAACAAATTAGTCAAATAGAATATTTTATAGACAAGAATATGGATGTTATTGTTATTATTCCCACAGATGCAAATTTGCTTAAAGAGTCTGTACTGAAGGCGAAACAAAAAGGTATTAAAGTGATAGCCTACGATCGGTTGATTCAAAACTCCGATGTCGATTTATATATTTCTTTTGATAATGAAAAGGTTGGAACTTTAATGGCACAAGCAATTGTTGAGAATATTCCAAGACAAGGGGAAATTGCTTTTATTTTAGGATCGGAAGTAGACCATAATGTTATGCAGGTTAAAAAAGGATTAGAAGATGTTATTAATAATACGGATATTAAAGTTGTATCCATTGATTATGCACAAGGATGGATTGCAGAAGAAGCTTTTTCAGCAGTTAATCAGGTATTAAAGACGAAACCTTATATTAATGGTCTAGTTTGCGGGAATGATGACTTAGCCAGTCAGGCTATTAAAGCTCTTTCGGAGCATCGACTAGCCGGTAGCGTATATGTCGTAGGGCAAGATGCAGATTTAAATGCATGTCAAAGAATTGTAGAAGGTACACAAACTATGACGGTTTATAAATCAATCGAGCAACTAGCGAAAAAAGCAGCGGAGTACGCAGTTACATTAGGGAAAAATGAAGAGATATTAGGGAGAAATAAAATTTTTGATGGATCTTATTATGTGCCATATGAAAAGTTAGAACCAGTGGCAGTTACAAAAGAAAACATGGATGAGATTATTATTGATGGGGGATTTCATCTAAGAGAAGAAGTGTACCTGAATGTGCTTGACCCAGTAGAGGAGTAGCATTATTTGGATAACAAAAATATCCTATATTATAATAAATATTTGAGATTAAGTGAAAATATACAGTTATTAGCAATCTAGTCCTAATCTTCCTATGCTATAGTACTAGTATAAACAAATTAAAGGAGGAGAAATGTATGAAAATTAGTCTTAAAAAATCACTATCATTGTTAGTTGTTGGGGTTATGTCATTGTCCTTAGTTGCTTGTGGAGGTTCTAAACCAGCTCAGGAAACAGTGGAAGAGGAGCCTAAACAAGAAACGGTTCAAGAAGAAAAAGCACCAGAAGTAGCTGTTAAAAAAATTGGTGTTGCAATGCCTACAAAAGATTTACAACGTTGGAATCAAGACGGTGCAAATATGAAAGCTGAGTTAGAAGCAGCTGGTTATGAAGTTGACTTACAATATGCAAACAATGAAATTGCAACTCAAGTATCTCAAATTGAAAATATGATTACTGGAAAATGTGATGCTTTGGTAATCGCATCTATTGATGGTAGTTCGCTAGGAACTGTTTTAGCTAAAGCAAAAGAAGAAAACATTCCTGTTATTGCCTATGATCGTTTAATTATGGAAACAGACGCAGTTAGTTATTATGCAACATTTGATAACTATATGGTTGGTACAATTCAAGGAGAATTCCTTAGAGATGCTCTTGATTTAAATAATGCAGCTGGACCATTTAATATTGAGTTATTTACTGGTTCTTCAGATGATAACAATGCAAGATTCTTCTTTGGTGGTGCAATTGATGTTCTTCAACCATTTATTGATAGTGGAAAACTTGTCGTTCTTTCAGGTCAAACTAAATTTGAAGAAGTGGCAACTCCTAACTGGTCAACAGAAGAATCACAAAAGCGTATGGAAAATATTATTGCTGCAAACTATGCAGGTGGAGAAAAATTAGATGCTGTTCTTTCTTCTAATGACTCTGTTGCAAATGGTATTACAAATGCTTTACTCAGTGGTGGTTATACAGCTGAAAACTTCCCAATCCTAACAGGCCAAGATTGTGATATTACATCTGTAAAGAATATTGTTGCAGGAACACAATCTATGTCAATCTTTAAAGATACACGTACACTTGCTACACAAGTAGTTTACATGGTAGATTCAATTATGCAAGGTTCTGAGGTAACGGTTAATGATACAGGAACTTATGATAACGGAACAGGTACTATCCCAACCCTACTGTGTGAACCAGTATTTGCAGATAAAACAAATTATCAAGAGTTATTAATCGCCACAGGTTACTACACAGAAGATCAATTAAAGTAAATTAAGAAACTAAAATAAGAAACTAAATAAATAAGTACAAAATGGGGGCAGTTTATAACGCCCCCTTCATGTTAGGAGGGATTTGCTTGGGTAGTATTATATTAGAAATGAAAAATATAACCAAACTGTTTCCCGGAGTTCGTGCATTAGATAATGTGAATCTTCAAGTTGAAAAGGGAGAAATACATGCCTTAGTTGGGGAAAACGGTGCGGGAAAGTCAACTTTAATGAATGTTTTAAGTGGTGTTTATAGATACGGTAGTTATGATGGAAACATTATCTACAAAGGTGAAGAATGTAAGTTTAAAGAAATTAGAGATAGTGAATTAAAAGGGATTGCTATTATTCACCAAGAACTTGCACTAGTACCTTATATGACAATTGGTGAAAATATGTTTTTAGGTAATGAAATAGGGAGAAAATCATCTGTTAATTGGGATAAGACTTATAAAAAGGCGGATGAATTATTAAAAATAGTTGGTTTAGATGAGTCCTCAAGAACCTTGATTAAAGACATTGGTGTTGGAAAGCAGCAGATGGTTGAGATTGCAAAAGCTTTAGCTAAAGATGTAGAATTATTAATTTTAGATGAGCCGACAGCGTCTTTAAATGAGACAGATTCTAAAAAATTATTAAATTTATTGTTAAAGTTCAAAGAAGAAGGATTAACATCTATTATTATTTCTCATAAGTTAAATGAAATAGAATATATTGCTGATAAGATTACGATTATCCGTGATGGTGCAACCATTGAAACGTTAGACAAAAAAGTAGATGAAATTAGTGAAGATAGAATTATTAAAGGAATGGTTGGACGTGAATTAGTTGATCGGTATCCAAAACGTAAAGATGTAGAGATTGGTAATATAAATTTAGAGGTAAAAGATTGGACGGTCTATCATCCGCTTTTTACAGAAAGAAAAGTAGTAGATAATGTGTCTATTAATGTCCGCAGAGGTGAAGTTGTAGGGATTTCTGGCCTAATGGGAGCAGGAAGAACTGAACTTGGGATGAGTGTATTTGGTAAAAGCTATGGTTCTAAAATAAGCGGGAAACTTATTATAAACGATAAAGAGGTCGTCTTAAATAATGCCCAGCAAGCAATCGATAATAAACTAGCCTATGTTACAGAAGATCGAAAAGGAAACGGATTAATATTATCTAATCCCATTCGTGTTAACACTACAATGGCTAAGATTGAAAAAGTAAGTCATAATCAGATTATTAATATTGACCAAGAAATTATCGTAGCAAATGAGTATAAGCAAAAGTTAAATACAAGATGTACATCTGTAGAACAACCAGCAGGCAACCTAAGTGGTGGTAATCAGCAAAAAGTTTTACTGAGCAAGTGGATGTTTGCAGATCCAGACATTATGATTCTGGATGAACCGACTAGGGGTATTGATGTAGGCGCAAAATATGAGATATATAGTATTATTAATCAATTGGTAGCTGAAGGAAAATCAGTTATTATGATTTCTTCAGAACTTCCAGAGATAATAGGAATGTGTGACCGGGTTTATGTTATGAATGAAGGGAAAATTGTTGGGGAACTCACTCAGGCAGAAGCGACCCAAGAAAAAATTATGGCACATATCCTAAAATCAAGTAAAGGAGCGTAAGTATGGATATAAATAGAGTAAAAGATGGATTAAAGAAAAACACAATGTTACTTGCATTAATTGTAATTACAATATTTTTTGCATGGAAGACAAATGGAACCTTATTAGCACCACAGAATATTACCAACTTAATTTCACAAAATGGATATGTTGTTATATTAGCAGTGGGTATGCTGCTATGTATTTTAACAGGTGGGAATATTGATCTTTCAGTTGGGTCGATTGTTGCACTTGTTGGGGCTTTAGCAGGTAAATTGATTGTTACATATAAGATGAATATCTATGTTGCTATTTTAATTTGTCTTTTAGCAGGGATTTTATTGGGTGTGTGGCAAGGGTACTGGATTGCCTATACACGTATACCCGCATTTATTGTTACACTAGCTGGAATGCTTTTATTCCGTGGGATTGCACTTATGATTTTAGATGGATTAACTATTTCACCTTTCCCAGAAGATTTTTTAAACTTATTTAATAGTTTTATACCAGATGTTTTTGGGGGCACTATTAATATCCTTGCCATTGTAGTGGGAGTTGCCATATGCGCTATCTATATTGCAATGACCTTTATGACCAGATCAAAAAGGGCCCGCAGTGGCTATGAGATGGATAGTACAAGTCAAATGGTTGGAAAGATACTCACGGTTTCAATTTTAATAATGGTGTTATCTTACTCCTTAGCAAAATATAAGGGGATTCCTTCAATTTTAATACTCCTAACTGTTATTGTGCTAGGCTATACGTACTTCGCATCTAAGACCGTTCCAGGACGTCATTTTTACGCAGTTGGTGGGAATGAAAAGGCGGCAAAATTAAGTGGTATTAATACAGATAGGATTCTAATGATTGCTTATATTAATATGGCTTTTTTAAGTTCTATTGTAGCTCTAATCTGTGTAGCGCGCTTTAACTCTGCAGCGCCAACAGCAGGGCAGAACTACGAGCTAGATGCAATCGGAGCTTGCTATGTAGGTGGTGCATCAGCATATGGTGGTATTGGTACGGTTGCTGGTGTTGTCGTTGGTGCTATCTTTATGGGTGTTCTGAATAACGGAATGTCTATTATGGGGATTGATGCTAATATTCAAAAAGCAATTAAAGGGTTAGTCCTTTTAGCAGCAGTAGCATTTGATGTTATTTCTAAAAAAAGAGGACAAACAGCATAAAAAATAACGGGCATAGAAAAGTAGCAATCATTTGATTGCTACTTTTCTATGCGTAAAATAAAGATATTTATGGTATAATTAATTTATTAAAGAGGGGGAATTAACATGTTAAGAACAATCGCATGGTATACAAACTTTGGTACTAGCTTAATAGGAACACTTCCAAAATTATATAAAGTAAAATCATTGACAAAACAGGGTAGAGAAGATGAAAAACAAGCATATGTACATAAAGTAGCATCGAAATGGGCAAAGTCTCAGCTGAAGATGAGTGGCGCTAAAGTAACAGTTTACGGAGAAGAAAATATTCCAAAAGATATTCCAGTGGTATTTATGAGTAACCATCAAGGTAATTTTGATATTCCTTTGCTGATGGTTCATATCAATAGATTTAAAGGGTTTGTCGCTAAAACTGAATTAAAGAAAGTACCGCTTTTACGAGATTGGATGGAACAAATAAATTGCGTATTCATGGATCGAAATGATTTAAGGCAATCCGTTAAAACAATTATAGAAGCTATAAAAATCATACAAGCAGGACATTCCTTAGTCATATTCCCGGAAGGGACAAGAAGCAAAGGGGGGCCAATGGGTGAATTTAAGGCAGGAAGTTTTAAACTTGCCACAAAGCCGAAAGTACCAATTGTACCTATAACAATTAATGGCTCTTATAAGCTTCTAGAGAAAAATGGCAACAAAGTAAAAGCAGCAGAGGTAGAGATCTATATTCACCCTATGATAGAAACAGCTAATCTTACAAAAGAAGAAATAGATGAGTTACCAAATAGAGTCAAAACAATTATTGCAAGCAAGGTAGATGAAGATTAGCAATATGGAGTAATGGCAAAAAGGTGAGGTGGCAATAAGGATGGAATCTATAAAGGTTAAAAACAAATATAGAATCATGACATTTATAATATCTTCTACAATTTGTTTGATTGTCATATATCTCACGCTTTTATCCCATGAGAAGACGCAAAAAATCTATTTAGACCAAACTGAAAAGGCAATTGTAGATTTAAAAAAAGACTTTCTAAAAGATACAGTTAATAATGTTTTTTTAGAAATAGATCGGCTAAGAGAGACGAAGCATGCTAATTATAAGAGAAATACAGAATCTAAACTAAAAAGATTACAAGATGAGCTCGATTTATCAAATGAAGAATTTGTCAGATTCTTCATAAATACGTTTAAAGACGATGTAAATTCTAAAATATGGACAGCCTTTTTATGGGATAGCACAACGGGAGAATTCTTATATATGGGTAAATGAGATCATTAGCTATGAGGGTGGCAAAGATTATGCTGTTAGGAGAGTTCATCCCAATATGGATGAGACAGAAGGAGAATATTTATCGACAGATATGCAAGATATAAAAGGTAATTTCCCCTATTTAGAAGAATTGGAAGGTATAAAGGAAAATGGAGAGCTATTTTTCAACTATTACTTTAAAGAGCTGAGTAGCCTAGATGTATCAGAAAAAATCACGTATGCTAAGTTATATAAGGACTATGATTGGGTCATAGCCATGGGGATTCATTTAAATGATATTGATGCCTATACAGACAAAATAAAGGGTGAGATCCATTATTTGTCCAATTCATCAATCATACGATTATTAAGATACCTCTTTGTAGTGTTATTAATAGGATTTGGGCTGCTGTATTTAATAGAAAAACGTAACCTTTTAAATTCAGCGAAATTCTTGGAAAAAGAAATAAATATAGATATATTGACGAAGGCATAACTATTTCCATAGGTTTTTCCTCTTTTAAAATGACAGATCATGATTATAATGATGTTTTAAAAAGAGCAGATACTGCTATGTACAATTCAAAGAAACAAGGTAAAAACACAGTGAATATAGATTAAATATATAAATAGAAAAATCTCCTACCCCAAAAGGTAGGAGATTTTTCTACAGGTATAAAATTAGCAGCTTGGGCGCCATCCTATTATCTTGTACGGTACAGTAAACACAACGATACCCGTAGAATACGGTGCTATGTCATAGTGCTGAAAATAGAGGGACAATCCTTCCGGTGTGAGAAAATAATGATTTTCAGTAAAGTTTTGGGCAATAAGTTCTTCATAGTTATCGAAATAAATACCTGGATTATCTTTTAACTGATCATTTGCTTGCTTTATCATTTCTTGGGTAAGTAGTAGTTTATAATCTATCCCTTTTTTAAAATAACAATAAAGGGGAATTTGTGTGCCAGTTCTTAATTCGAAGGTATTGGAGCTTCTTACGGTCATACCATGAGCCCCACCTGTATATTCATACCTATCATTATTATAAAGCATTATACATGGATACTTCAGTGAAAGAGTCATGATTTCTATATCGTTATACCAATAAGTTCTATTAAATTTTTGCATACTTACGTTTGCTTTCATATAAATCCCTCCTGAATTTATACTATGCGGATAGGAGAATTAAGGTCCGGGCGATAATACTGCGGGCTACAGCATATAGATATGTATGAGCTAGTATGGTTTGAATAAGTTTTGCCTATTGATATAGTTTGTACAAGTGCATATAATGTAAATACCCTTAGTTTAGAATAGATAACATAATACCGATATAAAGGATGTTATATATGAATAAAAAAAATAGGTTAAAGATAACAAAAATTATAATTTTAGGAATCATACTTATTTTAATTTTTTATGGCGGACATAGGCAGATTAAACTCATTGATTTTGCCAAAACAATTATACTTATAAGAAGTTTTGAAAAAACCACTATTTTTACATTCTTTTTACTTGGCATAGTAGGTACAAGTCTAATGACCTTGTATGACTTTATTATTATCGACCATATGAAATTAGGTACAAAAAAAATGACGGTCTTTAATGTTTCTTTTATTGCCAACACAATCAATAATGTTTCAGGTCTTGGAGGACTTACAGGAGCATCTATAAGAGCAGTTTTTTTCAAGAAAGATACGAATAGTCAAGGTGATATAGAGAAATATGGATTATTGTTACTCCCAGCTACTGGTGTTGGATTATCCCTTATGTCCATTATCACACTCATTAAGTATAAATATGTTGCGCCCATTATACAGGAAAACAAATGGCTACTTGCTGTCTTATTAGGTTTTATAGCATATTTAATAATCTACTTTTATATTGATAGAATCTATTGTTGGCTCAAACACAGCGCCTATAAAGAAAATAAAATAGAGATGTTTTATCTGAAAATGAAATTATTAGGCGTATCATTTCTAGAATGGTTTATAGCAAGCGTTTTCTTTATATATATTGTTAGACAATTTAACACGGATATTTCTGTGTATGGCCTGTTGGGGGTATTTACCCTAGCTTCAGTGGCTGGCGTTATAAGTTTGCTGCCTGGGGGTATAGGATCATTTGATTTAATCATATTATTAGGTCTTCAATATTACGGGGCCACAGCTGAGCATGTTTTGGCAACATTAATTTTGTACAGAGTGTTTTATTATTTTATGCCACTTGTTACTGGCCTTATCTTGACCCTATTAATTCAATTACAAAAAGAAAAGGGGCCATTGTGCCCTAAAAACATAAATAAAATTAAAGAGATAATTAATAATACGTCTAATATTACCAATCTTTTTATACGCATATTAGTACTCCTAAGTGGTGTGGTCTTGTTAGTTTCAGCATTAGTTCCAGGGATTGAAAGTAGAATTAAAATTGCAGCAAAGTTACTATCATTTCCCATTTTACAGTTGTCACATCAGTTATCTATTTCAATCGGAATTTTACTCATTATTATATCTAGGGAAATTGGAATGAAAGTAAAACGTGCTTATCACTTGACGTTTTATTTATTATTAAGCGGGGCATTCTTTACGTTTTTAAAAGGATTTGATTATGAAGAAGCAATATTTATAGGGATTGTATTATTGTTACTTAAGATGTCAAAGAAAAGTTATAGTAGAAAAAGTTTACCGTTTAATTGGATGAGAACCACCTTAAATGTTATTGTAGCATTTATTGGCGTAGGTATTTATGTTAATTTGAAGCATCTCATAATAGACGATTTTTTACACAGATACACATTCGCAATTATTTTAAAGCAGGGAACCTTTAATGAAAGATTTAGTGGCATTATAGCATATGCTTCTCTCATTATATTTTTGGTCGTTTGGCAAAAAAGAAAACCTAAAATTGCCAATGATAAACGTTATGAGGAGCTTGATGAAGAAAAACTTGGGAGTTTCTTAAATGACTATAATGGCCACTACTTAACCCATTTGATTTATCTAAAAGATAAGCACATCTTTTGGGCAGTAGGTGGTAAGGTTGCTATTGTATACGAAAAAAGCCATAACATCATAGTGATTCTGGGGGACCCTATAGGTGAAGCGGAAAGCTTTGGTGAGGCCATATCCGAGTTTCAGGAATTCATTGATGAATATGGGTATAAGTCAGCCTTTTATCAGGTAAGTGAATCCCTATTATCTATCTATCATGACCACGGATACAACTTTTTCAAGTTAGGAGAAACGGCATTAGTTGATTTAGAAGCGTTTGACCTAACAGGGGCGAAAAAAAAGGACTTCAGAAATATTCTAAGTCGTTTTAAAAGGGATGGATATGTCTTTGAATTATTTACAACCTTACCAGATGAATTGTTTGGTCCCTTAAAAGAAGTTTCAGACGAATGGCTACAAGGGCGAAATGAAATGGGATTTTCCCTTGGTAGGTTTGATGAAGGATATTTAAAGCACTCACCTATTGGGATTATAAAGGAAGTTGCTACAGGTGAAATAATAGCATTTGCTTCTGTAATGCCAAGTTATAATAAAAATCAATCAGCATCTATTGATTTAATGCGCTTTAAAAAAGAAACGCCTAACAGCACAATGACGTTCCTTATTTTAAACTTATTAATAAGTTATAAGGAAAATGGCTATAAAGTATTTAATTTAGGAATGGCTCCACTCTCAAATGTAGGCAAGGCACAAAGTGCTCATTCAAGTGAGAAGATAGCACATTTAGTGACCCATTACGGGAATCATTTTTATAGTTTTGATGGCCTTAGGAATTACAAGGAAAAATTCGACCCTAAATGGGGGGCTAGGTACTTAGCATATGAGGATATGGTGTTATTGCCATCTTCTCTTATTGAAGCAACAATCTTAATTCATGCCAAATAAGAGGTAAGGTAGACTTGATTATATGGTATGATAGGTCTAAAACATAAGTAAAGGATTTGAAATAGCATATGAAAAAATTAGTCATTGGAATATTAGCACATGTAGATGCTGGTAAGACGACATTATCAGAAAGTATGCTTTATTTGAGCGGTAAAATTAGGACATTAGGAAGAGTAGATAAGAAGGATGCTTATTTAGATAATTATGATTTGGAACGAGAAAGAGGAATCACTATTTTTTCTAAACAAGCAGTATTTGAGGTGGACAAAACTCAGATTACTTTATTAGATACGCCAGGACACATAGATTTTTCCGCTGAGATGGAGAGAACGCTTCAGGTGTTGGACTATGCAATCTTAGTTATAAGCGGCGCAGATGGCGTACAGGGTCACACACAAACACTGTGGCGACTACTAAGTATGTATAAGATACCTGTTTTTATATTTATCAATAAGATGGATCAAGAAGGAACCAATAAGAATAAACTAATCAAGGAACTAAAAAGACAGCTTAGTGATGGCTGTATTGCGTTTGGTAGGGAAAAGGAAGAAGTCTTTTATGACCAATTAGCCATGAGTGATGAGACGCTGATGGAAACTTACTTGGAAACAGGCCATATAGAAACCACCCAAATTACACAAGTCATTAAAGAGCGCAAGGTATTTCCATGTTTTTTTGGGTCTGCTTTAAAATTAGAAGGGGTTGAAGCCCTTATAAAAAATATTGTAAAGTATACTAATGCACCCACTTATTCACAAAGCTTTGGAGCGAAAATATTTAAGATAGCCAGAGATGAGCAAGGCAATCGACTCACTTATATGAAGCTCACTGGAGGGATAATGAAAGTAAAAGATACTTTAACCAATGACATTTGGGAAGAGAAAGTAAATCAAATTCGGATCTATTCAGGAGAGAAATTTGAAAAGGTGAATGAAATAGAAGCGGGATCCATATGTGCAGTAGTGGGCCTTACTCAGGCGCGGCCAGGAGAAGGACTCGGAATAGAGAGGACTTCCCTTGCGCCTTTATTAGAACCTGTATTATCTTATCAAGTGTTGCTCCCAGAAGGCTGTGATCCAAGAGTCATGCTACCTAAGCTGCGTGAGATTGAGGAAGAGGAACCAGAGCTACATATTGTTTGGAATGAGGAGTTACAAGAAATTCAGGCACAGATTATGGGAGAAGTACAAATAGAGATTTTACAAAGTCTTATACAAGATCGTTTTGATACCCTTGTGAAATTTTATAAAGGAAGCGTTGTTTATAAAGAGACCATTGCCAATAAGGTGGAGGGGGTTGGACATTTTGAACCCCTAAGGCATTATGCAGAGGTTCACTTGTTAATGGAGCCAGGAGCTTTAGGAAGTGGTTTGCAATTTGCTACCCAATGCAGTGAGGATATATTAGAAAAAAACTGGCAGCGACTAGTTATATCGCATCTTGAGGAAAAAATCCATAAAGGTGTGCTGACAGGTTCAGCCATTACAGATATAAAAATTACCTTAGTGACAGGACGAGTCCACAAAAAACATACTGAAGGTGGCGACTTTAGAGAAGCGACCTACAGGGCAGTGCGCCAAGGATTAAAACAGGCCAGATCCATATTGCTAGAGCCTTATTATGAATTCCAATTAGAACTCCCTAGCCAAATGGTAGGACGCGCTATGACTGATATTGAGCAAATACATGGTACATGTGAAATTTCCCAAACAGATGAAGAGATAACAATGCTAGTAGGAAGTGCTCCTGTTGTTAATATGAGAAATTATCATCAAGAGGTCATTTCCTATACAAAAGGCCATGGTAGGTTGTTTTGTAGTTTAAAGGGCTACCAGCCGTGCCATAATGCAGAAGAAGTGATCGGGGATAGGGGATATGATTCTGAAAGAGATACAGAAAATCCAACCGGTTCTGTGTTTTGTACACATGGTACTGGATTTTTAGTCAATTGGGATGAAGTTGAAGACCATATGCATGTTGACTATTATTTTAAGCAAGAAGAAGTCGTATCACAAGAAGTAAGCCAATATAAACCTAGTTTTGCAAATGAAACATGGATGAGTGTAGAAGAAATTGATGAGATTATCAATAGAACCTTCAATGCTAACAAAGGGAAAAAGACTGCTTGGACTAAGCCTAAAATAGTCAGGGGGAATTATTCTGAACCGACGGCACATTTAAGTAGGGCAAAAGAAGTCAGGGAAGAGTATCTCCTGGTGGATGGCTATAATATTATCTTTGCATGGCCTGAACTAAAGAGCATGGTAGAAGATAATATGGATGGTGCTAGGATGAAACTCCTTGATTATTTAAGTAACTATCAAGGCATTCGGGGATCTCGTGTGATTGTGGTATTTGATGCTTACCGTGTTAAGGGACACCGCACCGAGATAACGGAGTACCATAATATTCACGTAGTCTATACAGAAGAAGCCCAAACAGCAGACCATTATATTGAAAAGTTTGTCTATACGCACCATGGAAAGCACCATATAACAGTGGCCACATCAGATGCGCTAGAACAAATTATTATAAGAGGAAAAGCAGGCGCCTTACTATCTGCTAGGGAACTAAAAGAAGAAGTGGACAAAGCGAATGAAAGAATGATGCAGGCATACGAAGCAAACCAAATAGCAGATAAGAATTATCTTATGGATGCATTACCAGAAGAAATAAAACGGCGTATTGAAACCTTCCTAAGGGAATAAAACAAATAAGTTTGAGGCAAGATATTGATATGACAAGATTCCACACTGAGATTGATAAAAAATGGATATTATGATATTATTAAGAGGTAATAAACAACAAATAAGGAGGAATATAAATGAAAAAACTTTTATCTGTTTTATTAGTGACAATGCTTGTGTTTACAATGGTAGGATGTAATAAAAAATCAGGGTATGAATTAGCTTTAATAACAGACATCGGTACGATTGACGACAAATCCTTTAACCAAGGTGCATGGGAAGGTGTAGAAAAGTACGCAAAAGAGAAAAATGTTACATACAAATACTACCAACCTGCAGAAAAGACAACAGATGCCTATTTAAATACAATTAGCTTAGCCATTGATGGTGGGGCAAAATTAGTTGTATGTCCTGGTTACTTATTTGAAGAAGCAGTGTATAAAGCACAAGATTTATATGCAGATACTAAATTTATTATTTTAGACGGACAGCCTCATGATGCAGATTATACAGATTTTAAAATTAATGATAATGTATACTCCATTTTCTATGCTGAAGAACAAGCAGGATTTTTAGCTGGATATGCAGCAATCAAAGATGGTTATACTAAACTAGGATTTATGGGTGGTATGGCAGTACCAGCTGTAAAGCGCTTTGGTTATGGTTTTGTAGAAGGTGCTGAATATGGTGCTAAAGAACTTGGATTATCAAGTGTCGATGTAAAATACCACTATACAGGCGGATTTGACGCAACACCAGAAGCAAAAGCAATGGCAACATCATGGTTTAACGAAGGTACTGAAGTAATCTTTGCATGTGGTGGAGCAGTTGGAAACTCTGTAATGGCAGCAGCAAAAGATACTGATTCAAAAGTAATTGGTGTAGACGTTGACCAATCAAGTGAATCTGAAACGGTTATAACATCAGCTCTTAAAATGCTTTCAATCTCAGTTTATGATGGTATTGCAGCATACTACGCTGATGCATTTCCAGCAGGCCAAATTGTTAGCCTTAGTGCAAGTGATGATGGTGTAGGCTTACCAATGGAGACTTCAAAATTCAGTACATTTACTCAAAGTGATTATGATGCTATTTATGCAGAACTATTAACTGGCAACATAAAACTTGTTAGAGACGAAGATGTTGAAGATGAAACTAAAATACCAGTTGAGATTGTCAAATTAGAAGCAATCAATTAATTATTTATTAAAAAGGTGCTTTGGCACCTTTTTTTTTACAGTTAGGAGGGAATAGATGGATTATATTATTGAAATGAATGGTATTACCAAAGAATTTCCGGGGATTAAAGCCAATGATAATATTACCCTTCAGGTTAAAAGAGGAGAGATTCATGCCTTACTTGGGGAAAATGGAGCAGGTAAGTCAACACTTATGAGTGTGCTTTTTGGATTATACCAACCAGAAGAAGGTCATATTAAAATAAGGGGCACCGAAGTTCAAATCAACAATCCTATGGACGCCAATGAGCTTGGTATAGGAATGGTGCATCAGCATTTTAAATTGGTGCATAATTTTACAGTACTGCAAAATATTATCTTAGGAGTAGAAACCACAGAACACGGATTTTTAAAAATGAATCAAGCACGTGAAAAAATTGTGGCACTAAGCCAGAAGTATAACCTAAGGATCGATCCAGACGAACTCATTTCAGACATTACAGTTGGTATGCAGCAACGGGTAGAAATATTAAAAATGTTATATAGGGATAATGAAATATTAATTTTAGACGAACCGACAGCTGTATTAACACCACAAGAAATAGACGAGTTAATGAATATTATGCTTACACTTGTTAAAGAAGGTAAGTCTATTATCTTTATTACCCATAAGCTAGCTGAAATAAAGCAAGTAGCCGATAGGTGTACGGTTCTAAGACGGGGAAAATATATCGGTGTTATTGACGTTAAAGAGACAGATGCGGAAGAAATGTCTGAAATGATGGTGGGTAGAAAAATAAATCTCAATATTGAAAAATCAGAATCCAAGCCAACAGATAATATTCTTGAAGTAAAAGGATTATCAGTCAAATCAAAACGCCAAGGTCAGAGTAAAAATATTGTTGACAATGTGAGTTTTAATGTTAGACGTGGTGAAATATTATGTATTGCAGGCATTGATGGAAATGGTCAAACAGAACTGATTCAAGCTATTACAGGATTATTGGCAGCTGATTCAGGTCAAATCATTTTAAATGGTGAAGATATAACCAAACGCTCCATTAGGTATAGAAATACCCATGGGTTATCTCATATCCCAGAAGATAGACATCGTTATGGACTTGTGCTTGATTATAACCTAGCAGAAAACAGTGTATTACAACAGTATTTTGAACCTGAATTTAGTAAAAAAGGCTTTTTGAAATATAATAATATTAATCAGTATGGTGAAAAACTTATAGAAGACTACGATATTAGAAGTGCTCAAGGGGTTAAAACACCCGCAAGAAGTATGTCTGGTGGTAATCAGCAAAAGATTATTATTGCTAGAGAAGTCTCAAGAGAACCTGATATCTTAGTTGCAGTACAGCCTACAAGAGGATTAGATGTAGGGGCTATTGCAAACATTCATAAGCAATTAGTGGTTGAACGGGACAAAGGTAATGCTGTTTTATTAGTATCTCTAGAGCTAGATGAAGTAATGAATTTAAGTGATAAAATCTTAGTTATCTATGAGGGGGCCATTGTAGCATCTCTAGATCCTGCGGCTATTACGACTAGGGAACTGGGCTTATATATGGCTGGTTCAAAAAGGGAGGAATAATTATTAAAACTACAGATAAAAATAATAAATTTAAATTAAGTTTAGGGGTTTGGTCTTCCGTTTTTGCAATAGTTGTAGGGTTGCTTTTTGGATTTTTGGTTTTATTAATGAGTAACCCCTCTCAGGCATTTGGGGGATTTATGGCTATTTTGACAGCAGGTCTTACCAATGGACCCAAGGGAATTGGCCAAGTCCTTTATTTTGCAACCCCAATTATGTTAACAGGATTATCAGTTGGATTTGCATTTAAAACAGGTCTGTTTAATATTGGTGCATCAGGGCAATTTATTATGGGTGCATTTGCGGGGATTTATGTAGCTGTAGCCGTTAAACCCATGGGTTCTGGCCATTGGATCATCGCGTTGCTTGCTTCATTTGTTGCAGGGGCTTTATGGGCTTTGATTCCGGGATTATTGAAAGCTTATTACAATGTACATGAAGTAATTTCGTCTATTATGATGAATTATATAGGCATGTACCTGGTCAATTACTTAGTTGGAAACAGTTCGGTGTTATTTGATCAAAAAAGAAATCAATCCCTTCCAGTGCCAGAGTCATCACAAATACCCAAATTCGGACTAGATAAGATTTTTGCGGGCTCTAGTATTAATAGTGGTATTATAATCGCTATTATAGCCGTCCTTATCATGCATATTATATTGAATAAAACAACGTTTGGATATGAACTCAAAGCTGTTGGATTTAACAGAGATGCTAGTAAATATGCAGGCATCAATGAAAAGAAAAGTATTATATATTCCATGCTGATTGCTGGTGCATTAGCTGGTTTAGCAGGTGGATTACTGTATCTTGCTGGATCAGGTAAACATATTGAAATTGTTGATGTTATTGCGGCAGAAGGATTTACCGGAATCTCTGTTGCTCTACTGGGGTTATCCAACCCAATAGGCATCCTCTTTTCCGCCCTATTTATTGCCTATATTATGCAAGGTGGATTTTACTTACAACTTTACAATTTCTCACCTCAAGTAATTGAGATTATAATAGCTGTTATTATATATTTCAGTGCATTTTCACTCATTATTCAATCATTTATTTCTCGAATCAGTAAGAAGAAAGGGGACGATGAATAATGGATACAATTTATTTTATTTTCCAGCAAACAATGATTTTTACAATACCCTTACTCATCGTAGCACTAGGTGGAATGTTCTCAGAGCGAAGTGGCGTGGTAAATATAGCCCTTGAAGGTATTATGACCATGGGTGCTTTTTGTAGTATTTTATTAATTAATTTTCTACAAGGTAGTATGAGTGGACAACCATTATTACTATTAGCAGTCCTCGTTGCAGCCTTATCAGGTATGTTATTTTCTTTATTACATGCCTACGCATCGATTAATATGAAAGCAGACCAAGTTATTAGTGGTACTGCCCTAAATATGTTTGCACCAGCATTTGCGATATTTGTGGCAAGATTAATTACACCCAATAAAACCCAGCAAGTGCAATTTGATAATACATTTTTTATTAGAAAAGTTCCAATGCTTGGGGATATACCAGTAATCGGGCCTTTACTATTTCAAAATGCATATATCACAACCTACTTAGGTATATTGATATTGATTGTTTCTACAATTGTTATTTATAAAACAAAATTTGGTTTAAGGCTACGGGCTTGTGGAGAACATCCTCATGCAGCCGACTCAGTAGGAATCAATGTTTATAAAATAAGATATGCAGGTGTCATGATATCAGGTGCTTTGGGGGGGATTGGTGGATTGGTATTTGTCATCCCAACATCAACTAACTTTAATGCTACTGTAGCAGGTTACGGATTCCTAGCATTGGCCGTATTGATATTCGGTCAATGGCATCCCATAAAAATTCTTTATTCAGCATTCTTTTTTGGTTTAATGAAGACTATTGCGGCTTCATACTCAGGCATTCCCATACTTAAGACGTTGGGAATACCAAATAGTTTTTATAAGATGATACCGTATATTGCAACACTAGTTGTGTTGGCATTTACATCAAGTAAATCCCAGTCTCCAAGGGCAGCAGGTACGCCTTATGATAAAGGTGCAAGATAATAAATGAAAAGAATCGTCATTGACATACTTTGTTAATGACGATTCTTTTGTTTGTCTAATACTTTTACATGTTTAATAATTTCTAAATTGTTGATTTTTGTTCTATATCTTGCTATCATAGAGATATCAAAATAAGATAGGAGCATTAAAAATATGAAAAAAGTAAAATTAGCACTAATGGGATCAGGATATTTAAATGAGATTGTGGCCAATGCCTTAAAAGATAATCGTTTGCCAGAATATGAACTGGTTGGTGTATTAGGGAGAAATCCTGAGAAAACAGAGGCTTTTGCTAAGCGTCATAACTGCAAGGCTTGCACAAGTATTGAAGATTTAATGGCTCTAAAGCCAGATATCACAGCAGAGGCAGCTTCCCCTCAGGCTATTATAGATTATACAGAGACAGTCCTAAAAAGTGGCTCTGACTTAGTGGTACTCTCCATTGGAGCCTTTGCAGATACAGAGTTATACAATAAGGTAAAGGAAACTGCCAGAGAGAATAATCAAAAAATATATATTGCTAGTGGCGCAGTAGGAGGTTTTGATGTTCTTCGTACAGCAGCCCTCATGAGCCCTATTAAAGCAACCATGACATCTATGAAAACACCGGGGTCACTGTATCACAGTCCCCTATATAAAGACGGTTTAATGGATATTAAGGAACCAGAGAGAGTCTTTAGTGGCAATACAAAACAGGCCATTGAGATGTTACCATTTCACTTTAACGTTGCAGTTGCAATAGCTCTTGCTAGTGCTGGCCCTGAGCAAACAAACTTCAATATAGATGCAGTTCCTGGTTTTAGCGGAGATCAATATAAAATTGAAATTCAAGGAGAAGAAGTGGCAACTGACCTTAATATTTATTCTAAAACTTGCAATATTGCTGGATGGAGCGTTGTTGCAGTCCTCCAAAATATTGTATCACCAATTGTTTTTTAAATTTATCGACAAATATTTTGGATAGAGGCAGACTTTTGTAGAGAAGTCTGTTATTATAGCTATGAGACAAGCAGAAATATTCAAAATAGGTCTTGTCAATAAAAAATATAGATAGGAGAGAGATATCAATGGAAAAAGGTAAATTTGGAATAAGCGTTAGTATAATTGCAGTGATTGCTTTTATTTTTGCCATACTGCAACAGCCCCAATCTGTATTACTTGTTGTAGGATTTGCGCTGCTAGCAGAAAAGAATGAATGGCTTAATAAACAGGTTATGCAGTCGCTTCTACTTACAATTACATATTATGTGGCGTCCTTAGTTGTAGGGTTTATATTTGGAGGGATATCCCGAGGTTTTGCTACTGTAGATTTTTACACATTGAGCAACCTAGCGGGTGGTATTAATTCATTTATAGGAGGGGTTTTACAAATTGCATTAATCATATTTTCAGTTATTGCAATTCTTAATGTGATGAGAGGGAAGGATGCAGGAGTACCTTACTTTTCAAAGCTTATGGATAGTGAATTTGAATCAAATCTATCAGGTAGACCACAACCTATCAAACCACAATCTGTTAAGCCTCAACAGGTTAAGCCAATTTATGTGTCATCAGTTGAACCAGAACCGGTTACACCTAAGCAATCTGAAATAGTAACGCCACCAGTAGCACCACTAGCGCCTAAATTGGAATCAAAGCCAGTCTTAGAAACTAAGGTCTGTGGTTCTTGTTCTTCTCCTTTAGATGATGATGCCAGTTTTTGTGTTGAATGTGGTGAACAAGTTTAGCATAGAAAATATGAAAACGAAAGGAGACAGAAATATGTTTTGTGCAAAATGTGGTAAAAGTCTTCCAGAAGGAATAAAATTTTGTGGTGGGTGTGGCGAAAAAGTAGTGCCAAAGACTCCGTCAGCATCTCAAGTGGTTGATTCAATAGCGCCATCTTCCAGTCACCAAAGTTACACGTCACAACAACGGTCTTACAGGGATCCTAAACAAGTAACAGAGAATTTAAGTGTTGGAGATTACATAGGAATGATGTTATTAATGACTATTCCCTTCCTTAATATGATTTTCTTATTTATCTGGGCTTTTAGTAACGCCACCAATATAAATAAAAAGAATTTTGCTAGAGCTTACCTACTTATAGGGGTTATTGTTGCAGCATTATTCTTTGTTATAATGATATTAATTGGCATTACTGGCGGCGGAGCGCTTATGCGCAGTCTAAATAATAGTATGTATTATTAGGCAATAAAATCCCCTACCTAAAAAAGGTAGGGGATTTTATTTAGTTTACAAGCAACAACTTATATGTTATTATAAAGTTGTTGCTTTTTGAGAGAGAATAAGTAAGGGGGAAATAAGTGTACGATACAATCATTAAAAAGGGTCATTCACAGATTCAGCATGGACCACAGAATGATAGAATATACTTGATGGATTTAGCAAAAGAAGACATGCCGGAGATACTAGGTACTTTAGATCAAATGGCAGCTACATACGGCTATACAAAAATATTTGCTAAGGTTCCAAAAGGATTTTCTAAATCATTCGTAGAAAACGGATATGCTACAGAAGCAGTCGTTCCAGATTTTTTTAATGGCACTGAGGACTGTCTATTTATGGGGAAGTATAGGGATAAGCAAAGAGAAAAACAAGTCGATCATAAATTAAATAATGAGGTTATAGAGAGAGCTCTTTTAAAGAGACCTATAAAGTCACTAGAACTTAAAGTTGATAACTATCAATTACCGAATCATTTTTCTCTTAGAAAAGCAAAGCCAAGTGACGCAGATGAAATGTCTAAGCTGTATGCTAAAGTATTTGATTCTTATCCTTTTCCAGTTTTCGAATCCAAATATATTCGTGAGACAATGGATAACCATGTTGTTTATTTTACAATATGTAAAGGCTATGAAATCGTTGCGCTCTCCTCTTGTGAGATGTATATGAAAGATGCAAGTGTAGAAATGACTGATTTTGCAGTTTTTCCAGCGTATAGAGGATACAATTTTTCTTATTTACTACTTCGTGAAATGGAAAAGGAAATGAAGAAACAGGGGATTAAGACGGCTTACACAATAGCACGTTCGTGCTCTTATGGTATGAATAATACTTTTGCTAAATGTGGATACGATTTTTCAGGTATCCTTGTAAAGAATACTCAAATTGGCGGAAAAATTGAAGATATGAACGTTTGGTATAAGTCTTTAAAGTAGAGATTATGAGTTAGGTAACTGTTAACAAGAAATTAAAAAAGGGGTTTTTTATGAGTAAGGTATTAATATCAAAACGAGTAAAACTAGGTATTACAGGTATTTCAGTACGAAATAATTCGAAGAAAAAAGAATGGGCTTCAAATAAAGAACATTTTTTTGGGGATGTTAGTCAGGAAGATTGGGATAGCTGGAAATGGCAAATCAGAAATAGGATAGAAACGGTAGAAGACTTAAAAGAACATATCCAACTGACTAGGGAAGAAGAAATTGGCATAAAGAAGTGTCTTAATAGCTTAAGAATGGCTATTACACCATATTATTTTTCGCTTATGGATCCAGAGGATCCAGATGATCCTATTAGAAAGCAGGCAATACCAACTTCACAGGAGTTAGAGAACTCAGATTCTGATTGCGAGGATCCACTCAATGAAGAAGCAGATTCACCAGTCCCAGGGCTTACCCATAGATACCCAGATAGGGTCCTTCTTTTAGTGACAGATAAATGCGCTATGTACTGTAGACATTGTACGAGAAGAAGGTTTGCAGGTAACAATGATAAATCCTTGCCAATGGGTCAGATCGACAAAGCGATTGACTATATAGCCAAAACTCCAGAGATAAGAGACGTTCTTATCTCTGGGGGTGATGCGCTGATGATATCAGATACAAAACTTGAACAAATCATAAAAAAACTAAGAGGGATACCTCACGTTGAAATTATAAGAATAGGTAGTCGGGTGCCGGTTGTTATGCCTCAAAGAATAACACCAGCACTGGTAGATATGCTTAAAAAGCACCACCCAATCTGGTTAAACACCCATTTTAATCATCCCAATGAGGTAACACCAGAGTCTAAAAAAGCATGTGAGATGCTTGCAAATGCAGGAATTCCACTTGGCAATCAGACCGTGCTTTTAAGAGGTGTTAATGACTGCCTATATGTGATGAAAAAATTAATGCACGAACTTGTCATGATGAGGGTTAGGCCATACTATATCTATCAGTGTGATTTATCCATGGGAATAACGCATTTTAGAACAAAGGTTTCAAAAGGCATTGAAATTGTAGAGGGACTTCGTGGTCATACATCAGGATTTGCAGTACCAACCTTTGTAATAGATGCGCCTGGTGGCGGAGGGAAAATCCCTATTATGCCTAACTATGTAATTTCTCAGTCTGAAAACAAAGTTATTCTTAGAAACTTTGAAGGCGTTATAACAACCTATAGTGAATCGGAGAATTATGTTTCTCATTGTAACTGCAAAGTATGTTCAGGCAAAAGCAAAGAAAAAATGGTAGGGATCTCAAGGTTAATCTATAACGAAAAGATATCACTAGAGCCCTCAGGTCTTAGAAGAAATAAAAGAAATGGCAATTAAAACGAAATAATATGCGTTGCTTTAGCCAGTACAGTGGTTATGTGGTGTCCCTAAAAAGCTAGTATATTTCATATGATTAGGTTATAATTAATAGGTAAAAACAAACATAAAAGAAGTAATATTTAGGTTTGTTTAATAAAATTATGTGCATTAATTGCACTAGGAGGACAAAATGAAATTTTTTATAGACACTGCAAATGTAGAAGACATCAAGAAAGCTAGCGATATGGGAGTAATCTGTGGGGTTACTACAAACCCATCACTTATTGCAAAAGAAGGTAGAGATTTTGTAGAAGTTATTAAAGAAATAACATCTATTGTAGACGGGCCAATCAGTGGTGAAGTAAAAGCTACAACAACAATGGCAGATGATATGATTAAAGAAGGCCGTGAAATTGCTAAGATTCATAAGAATATGATTGTAAAAATTCCTATGACTATAGAAGGCTTAAAGGCAGTAAAAGCACTAGCAGCCGAGGGAATTAAGACAAATGTTACATTAATATTTTCTGCAAACCAGGCATTACTTGCAGCAAGAGCAGGCGCTACTT
Organism: Candidatus Epulonipiscium sp.; assembly: GCA_012841565.1. The sequence goes on from DUUM01000119.1 coordinate 45,368, forward strand.
ATGTATCTCCGTTCCTTGGCAGGTTAGATGATATTAGCTACCCGGGAATAGAACTCATTAGGACAATTTCAGATATATTTGATATATATGGGATAGAAACAGAGATTATTGCAGCATCTGTTCGTAGCCCTATTCATGTTACAGATTGTGCTCTTGCAGGTGCAGACATTGCAACGGTTCCTTACTCTGTAATCGAGCAAATGACAAAGCATCCTTTAACAGATCAGGGAATCGAAAAGTTTAAAAGTGATTATGAGTCTGTATTTGGAAAATAAACAAGTAAAAGTTTAATTGAACGGTTAGAACAGGCATCAGATCAATTAAATGCCTATTATAAAAAAGAAGATGCTAAAAAAGGTGAATTAAACTATTAAATAAAAAAGTGGCCTTAGGTCACTTTTTTTGATTTTATACATTGACAGGCGAGGTACTATATATTATTATATATATAAGGAGGTGGTAGTGTGCTTGTGATTTCTGATGTCATTCGTGGTTATACAGACACTATAATATTAGCGCAACTTAAAAAAGGTGACAGCTATGGATACGAAATCAATAAAACCATACAATCTATCACTAGCAATGAATTTGAACTAAAAGAAGCGACCCTGTACACAGCTTTTAGAAGACTGGAAGATGCGGGCTACATTATATCCTACTGGGGAGACGAGACCATAGGCGCAAGAAGGCGTTATTATACCATTACAGATGAGGGTGTAAAACTATATGAAGAAAATGTCCAGGACTGGGCTAGATTTAAAGTGATGATTGATGATTTATTATAATAAGGGGGTTTATATGATGAATAGCAAAATTAAAAATTATGTAGAGGTTTTATTTTCGGATATCCCTCGTAGTAAAAAAGCAAACGAATTAAAGGAAGAGATTTTATCTAATATGTCTGAGCGTTTTGAAGACTATATTAAGACAGGGAAAACAGAAAATCAAGCATACAGTTTGGTTATTAGTAGTTTAGGAGATATAGATGAAATGCTTGCTGAAGTAATGCCTAGCGATGAATTTTTAAAAAGTGCTAACTATTATCGCAAGCGTAATGCAAAAAATACTGCTATCAGTGTAGCAATGTATATCATAGGAGCCGTTTTCTTAATAGGTTTTGGTGGAATTGGGCAGCTTTTAGGCAATGAGGAGTTATATGGAATAATAGGTCTGCTGATATTGTTGGTTATTTCTGCTATTGCAACAGGAATTATCATATACAGTAATATGTCAATGCCCCTAGAATATAAAGACTATAATGAGAAAATCACTAAAGAGTTTACTGCTATTGATAATAAACATAGTAGACTCTTAAAAAATATACTATCTATATACTGGCTTATCATGACATTTATCTACCTTGCTATAAGTTTTCTAACAGGGCAGTGGGGAATTACCTGGATCATTTGGATTTTAGCAGCAGTATTTGAATCTATCATTAAGACAATTTTTGAAATGAGGTATGGCAATGAGTAGAAAACAGTGGCTAATGGTAAAACTAATGCTCCTTTCTTTTATATTTATCATGTTATGTTTTATTAGTATGACGGTTATGAATCCTTCAAGACCCGGTGACCCTAAGTTTAGATTCAATAAGGCCAATAGTATGCCTAGTGAAACAGGAGAGAAGAAGGCGTTTTCAGCAGTTGATAAAATTGTCATAGATGCTATTAGTTTACCAGTTGAGATTTATGAAAGTGATGTGGCAGAAGTAACTTTACAGGATAATTCTCAAATATATGGGTTAGGTAAAGGGAAACCAAATAAAATATTTTACAACGATGGCACTCTAGGATTTGAGCAATCAAAAAAAATCTCTTTTCTATCTCATGTAAGGGGAAATATTATTATTGAAGTTCCAAGAGGAAGTGTTTTAGAATATGATTTAGGAAATGTTAGTGGTAACATTAACCATAATGCAGTTAGTAGGGGGACCCTGAGAGCAGAAACCATCAGTGGTTCAATAAAGATTTATCAAAGAGGAGAAAAGGTTTCGGCAGAATCAGTTAGTGGGTCGGTGCGAATATATGCACCCTATGAAGAAGCAAGGGGAGAATCTGTAAGCGGTAGCATTAGTCTAATTGCAAACCAAGATTCAAAAGAAGTTTCAGGCTTTAGTGTTAGTGGCTCAATCAAAATTCAATTAGAGAAGGTACTTGGCTATGAAATGGACTATTCAACAACATCAGGTAGTGTAAAAGATACCTACTCCAATATTGACTATTCAAAATCGGGAAAAAGTGAAAATGGAGATTCATCCTTAAAAATTAATGCGGTCAGTGTCAGTGGCTCTATAAAACTAACAGACTGGGAGTAGCTTACTTGTCTGGGCTATAGAAAAACCCTTGAATTTAGAATGATAAAATCTAAATTCAAGGGCTTTATTATTTTTATTGTTTAATCAGTAATGCTAACGTTTCACATAAGCCTTGTGCAAGTATAAAGTCATTGTCTTTTAAAGCCAACTCTATTTTGGTCTCAAGGGACTTTTTCGTGTCCTCAAATTCTAAATAGTCCCTGTCAAAGTGACGTGCATAAATCATTTTTTTAAATTTCCTCATATTAACTTTTCGAATTGTTTTATCTTCAATGAGCAAAACATAATCCATACAATTTACAATAGAATAAAAATCATGTGAAATCATAAGAATCCCACCGTTATAGTTTTCTACAGCTTTTTCAAGTGCTATTTGTGAGTAGGTGTCCAAATGACTGGTAGGCTCATCAAGCAGTAAAAAGTTTGCATTACTAGAGGAAACCTTAGCCAATTGAAGAATATTTTTTTCGCCTCCAGATAAAGATGCAATCTTTTGATTCAGAACATCTTCTTCAAAACCGTAGCCTGAAAGATAGGTAATAATGGCACTGTTAGTTTCAAAGCCACAATCAAAGAATTCTTCAAGTAGGGTATTGGATTCATTTAACATTTCACCTTGTAGCTGGGATAAGTAGGCCATCTTAACAGCGTCATCAATCATAATAGAGTCTTGATTGTTTTTAAAGATTGCTCTTAGCAAAGTCGTTTTTCCCGTTCCATTGGGGCCGATTAGGGCTACTTTGTCATTGGATTTAATCTCAAAGTTAACATTTTCTAAAAGAAGATCTTCAAAGGAAACGCTGTAATCTTTGACGGTTAAGGCAATAGTTTCTTCAATTGGATTATCTGTTACTAAGGTGATGTTAGGCTGTTTAATATAAACAAAGGGGGCTTTAATTCTACGTGCCTCTAGTCGCTCCAATAGCCTCACTCTAGATTTTAAGGATTTCCCCCTAGAGGCCTCAGAATTGTAAGTTGCTATGGTTCTAAAGTTATTGACGACCCCCTCATGTCTCGCTATTTCATCCGTATCAGCTTGAGCTAGTTCCTGTAACTCGATTTTATTCTCAAGTAGTGAGAAGTTATATTCAATATAGGTCCCATCAAATTCTTGAAGCGCCATATTTTCAAGGTGAATAATTTTATTAAAGCAGTGGTTAAGGAGATATCTACTATGGGTAATAACGAGGAGTGTGCCTTTGTGGGCGTTAATTAGATTTTTAAGAGAATTAATATTTTCAAAATCTAAGAAAACATCAGGCTCGTCCATAATTAGTAAATCTGGGGCAGTGAGCATCTCTTTAATAACTTGAATAAGTTTGAATTCCCCACCACTAATTTCAGATATCATTAAATCTTTTTGCGTCATTAAATTAGATAAATTTAATTTTTTATTTATTTCGCTTTCAAAATCATTTCCACCCGCAGCATCAAATGCATCTAAAGTTAATTGATAGCGTTCTAGGAGTGGTTCTATGTCTGAGGAAGTCTCCATTTCAACACAGATAGCTGCTAACTCTTTTTGCAACGTAATACATTCACCTGCTATATAGTCAAAAACAGTCAATTTGTTTGCTTTATCTTGAATGTAGAACTGACTTACATACCCAATACGGCAGTCAGGCCTTACTTTTAATTCGCCTTCAAACATATATTTGTCGGCATCCATAATTAAATCGGTCAATGTACTCTTTCCACTACCACTGACACCGATAAAAGCGCAGTGCTGACCATCTTCTAGTGTAAATGAAATATTGTTATAGAGGTCTTTTTGGGGAAACGAGTAGGATAAGTTATCAATTTTTATCATATTATTACCTTTCTATAGTAAATAAAATATATTTTTAGTATGCGTTCAAAGTATATCACTATTGGGACTTACTTTCAATAAATTAGTTTTGGGATAAAAATTGTTGCAAAAAATGAGATAATGACTTAAAATGTTAAACTGTAAAAGAAAGCTTTATAATAGTGATTTTTTTAATCAGCATTCCTATCATATCATTACAATTTTTAGAAGCTACAGCAAAAACAATATGGGTACTGCCTCTTGTAATGATTATTAGCTCATTCCCATTTAGGAAACGTACATTATTAATTTCAGCAATCCTTATGACTATTATAACACACAGATTAGTTTGGATATTAAAGCCTGAAGAATTAGTGCTTGTAGGAAAATACATTTACATAGGAAGAATAGGAATATTTATAATAGCAAGTTTCATTGGGCTATATATAAATAAAATTTATGTTGATAAAGCTAAAGAGAATCAAGATCAAATGGCATTTCAAAAGATGAATTCAGACATTTCGTTTGATTTTGTTACCACCAATCAACAGAATTTTGCAGAGAAAATTGATAGACTACTACATCGGATAGGCGAGTTCTTTCAAGTAGACCGATCATATTTTATTGCCATAAATAGTGATGAAAGAACTATGATTTGCCTAAATGAGTGGTGTAATGTCGGAATTAATTCAGAAATTGAAATGATGAAAGAGATGCCTAAAGAGAAATTTTACAAGTGGTTTGATGAATTAGAAAACAATAAATCTATTCTCACAGTCCCTGTTATGAGTGAAGGTAAAATTCGAGGTTTAATAGGTATGGATTCAGTTAAATTATATAAAAAATGGTCGGAAGAAAATGTAAAACGTCTAAAAATCATGGCAAACCTACTAGCTAATGGATTGGCACAGGTAAATGCAGATAAAGAAATTGAATTTATGGCCTACTATGATCATTTAACCAAACTTCCAAATAGATTCTTATTTAAGGACAGGGTTAACCAAGCAATTCAGTTAGCTAAGGAAAGTTCCAAGTATATTGCCATTGTATTGATAGACATAGACAACTTTAAGTCTATCAATGATACAATGGGGCACGAGAGTGGGGATTGTCTGCTTAAAGAAGTGGGAGAGAGCTTTCTTAAACAGATATATGAAACAGACACGGTCGCTAGATTTGGAGGGGATGAGTTTATAATCCTACTCGGTAACATAGAAGATTTGAAAGATGTTGAAGAAATTGTAGCTAAAGTTATGCATCTGTTCTTAAAATCCTTCAATATCAATGACCAGGAATTTTTTATCACAGCTAGTGCAGGGGTTTCGCTTTATCCAGCAGATGGTGACAGTGCGGACTCATTAATGAAAAATGCTGATATAGCCATGTATGAAGCCAAATCTATGGGTAAGAATCAGCATGCATTATGTACTAGGGATATGAAAGAAAAAATAGAAAAGAACGTGGCACTATCTAACGATCTCTATAGGGCATTAGAAAAAAACGAGTTAGTTGTTTATTACCAAGCACAAATAGATTTGTCGACAGGTAAAATAGCAGGAATGGAAGCTTTGGTTCGCTGGATGCATCCAACCCGCGGTATGATATCTCCATTAGAATTTATTCCACTAGCTGAAAAATACAACTTGATTAATAGTATTGGTGAATGGATACTTAAAACAGCAAGTGCCCAAACTAAAAAGTGGCAGGATATGGGACTAGGCGATACAACAATAGCAGTTAATCTATCAGCGGTTCAATTTATAAATCCAAGGCTAGCGGAAAATGTTGAGAGTATTCTCATGGAAACAGGATTAGACCCTGAATATCTTGAATTAGAAATCACAGAAAGTATTGCCATTAAAGGACAGAATAATGCTTTAGATATTTTAAATAAACTTAAAAAAATAGGAATAGCAATTGCCATAGATGACTTTGGAACAGAATACTCATCTCTCAGTCGGCTAAAAATGCTTCCCATTGATCGAATTAAAATTGATATACAATTTATACAAGGTATTCAAAATAATGAAAAGGACCGGGCGATTACGATGGTCATTATTAACTTAGCTAAACACTTAGGACTTAATGTTTTAGCAGAAGGTGTAGAAACAGCGCACCAGTTAGAATTCCTTAATCAAAATAAATGTGATTATGTACAAGGCTACTATTACCACGAGCCTTTAACAGTAGAGGAAATGGAGAAAGTATTACTATCAAGGATTTAAAAATAGCCATTGGTTCATTGAGTTTTATGAACCAATGGCTATTTTTTTACCTCAAACATTATGCCTCAATGTGGACAGAAACTTCAATGTCTGGGGAAAGAGTTGTGGCATCACTTGAAACAGATTCAGCTGGAGCACCCTGGGATGCTTTAGAAGATATAGGGGCGGACGGGTTAGTAGGTTTATCTGATTTGTCATCTTCTAATACACTCTTATGGTCCTTAGGCTTCTCCTTTTGACGCCTTAAGAGCATAGCCCGTCCAAGCATTCCAGGGTCGTGTTCTGCTAAAAAGGCTCGATCTTTATTGGGAACATTATCCCCGCTCATAATGCGCATAGCAATTTTAAGACACTGAAGCTGGATTTTTAAAGGATTATCTGAGTCATCGGTGGCTACTTTAAATTGCTCAAACATTGCTTCCAGTTCTGCAGGGCTATAGTTATTAAAAAGAGCTTTTTTATCTTGTTCTTCCTCTAAAAGAGCTTTTGCTTCATCAGAAATAGAAATGGTGTCATCTATGCTAGGTCCATTGGGGACGGGTAGTTTTAAAGGTGTGACCTCTAAAACTGTGTTTTTCTGAGCATAGGACATATCCTTATTTACTCCTATACCAGAAGCATTTACAATGTGCATTTAAATCATCCTCTCTGTATAGACACATGGTTAGTCCCATATAATACCTTATACAAGTAATATCGGCATTAGATAAAAAAGGCTTAGATTAATATCCCACAAGACTTATTAACTTAGATTAAGCTGAGTGTTATTCTTACATTTCAACATAAACTTGCAGATCCTAAATTTGTCAATAAATCTGAAAGAGTCGAGTATGAAGAAATATCAGTCTCAAAAACATATAAAATTGGTGATGTTATGGGACCAGGCCTTGTTATGAATGTCGTTAAAGCAGGGGCAGATGTGGGTAGGCTAATTTAATAGAAAGCGACATCCTAGTTGGGTGTCGCTTTTTTGTTTTCAGAAGTATATTAAGGTAATCTTACTAGTACCTATTTCTACCGCCACAACCACAATTTTGGTAGCTAGATTCGCATCTGCCGCATTCATAGCCATATCCATATTCGTATCCACATCTTTGCCTATTAGGTTCACAACACCTATCGTATCTATTGTACCCACCATAACATTGACATCTGTTGTACTGATTGTTGCATCTACAACAAGAATTATACCCTAAACCTAATCCTAATATTAGCCCTGCTCCAAACATAGTTGGACCTCCTTTTCACTTATTCCAAAGTTTTTCCCCTTTGTTATTTATAATATTCTAAAGTTAGGCTAAATGTGACAGGGACTAATTGACTTCAAGGATGTGATGTTTTTTGTGCAAAAGATTATGTATAACTTATGAGGATATGTTACAATAGGAGATATATGTTTAACAATTCACAATGATGTGTATTTGAAAAAAAGAAATTTATTATTTTGATGAGAGAGGCCATAAGATATGTATGAAAAATTATTAAATATTAGCTATTATATGGGATTTATACCGTTTTACTGGTTATTTAATGCTATTCAACATAGAAAACCTAGGAAGAATTATCATTACTTACAAGCATTAGCTATAAATTTTCTATTATTCTGTAGTTTTATAATCTTTTTTATTTGTTTTAGTATACAAACGCTTATAGTGTATTATTATCGTAACCTTGCATTAACCATGCCCATGGAGCTTTGTTTCTACATATTGGGTTGCTTATTATTCATATGTTTAATTATTTGGCTAGAAGGAATTGTTAGTGCAATAATTGGATGTGCTCCAAGAATATCACTATTTTCAAGTTTTACTATTACAAGGTTTTCAAGAATATTAACAGCATTTAATCATTTTTTAGTTATACTGATAATTATAGTAGCAATTCACTCATCTTCTATAACTCAAACAGAGGTAGAAGATGCAGAGATATTTCTACTATATGATGATATGGGGTATGTACCAAGGTGGGTATTTACTCTTGGGTTTTATTGTGATTCAATAATTGCTATTAACCGTTGGGGAGACAATAGTGTTGCCATTGTACCCTTGAATAACAATACAATAGATTATGCTCTGGAGAATGGACGTTTTATATTTGCTGCATCTCATGGATCAGAAGGGTATATAATACTTCAACATAATATTTTCTACGGACCTGAAAATATTGAAAGTAATAATATAAGTGCAAATCTTCAGTATGTTTATTTATCGGGTTGCGATACAGGATCAAAACGAGAAGAATGGGAGAATGCACTAAGTCCCGCATATGTTAAAACATTTGACCGTTTATCTACAACTTTTGAACATTTTTATTGGTTGGTTATTAAGGGACCTAAAGTCATTAATTCTTTGATTTAGCTATTGTTGGGGTTGATAACAGGGAACACTTATAAAATTGTAGAATTGGTAAATTAAGAACATCAGGAATACGGGAGCATTGATAGTTGGAAAGTGTAATTTATTAGATGGCATGGATGTTACAACTCACCATCTATCATTAGAGTTATTAAAAGAAATAGCACCAAAAGCAAATATAGTATCACATAAAAAATATGTTGATAATGGGAAAATAATATTGTCAGGTGGTATATCAGCTGGGATAGATATGTCACTATATGTTGTACAAAAGCTTTTAGGTGAGGAAGTTAAATCAAAAACGGTGAAAGTTATGGAATATCAAGAATACACGTAGGGGGTGTAGATATGAAGATATTAGAAACTGAAAGGCTCATTCTAAGGGGGTGGAATCTAACAGATAGTGAAGATTTATACGAATATGCACAAAGTGAATTAGTAGGTCCTAATGCAGGGTGGAAGCCACATAAGAGTGTAGCAGAAAGCTAGGAAATAATTAAGATGTTTATTGAAAATAACGATGTATATGCGATTGAATTGAAATCGGAAAACAAGGTAATAGGGAGTATAGGGATACATGAACGTTGCCCTGATGATCAGTTAAGTGAATTAAATCAAAGAGAAATAGGATATGTTCTAAACCCTAAATACTGGGGAAATGGTTACATACCTGAAGCTGTTCAATATGTTATACAGTATTGTTTTGAAGAGATGAAGTTAGATGTTATTTGGTGCGGACATTTTGATTTCAACAAGAATTCAAAGAGAGTAAACGAAAAATGTGGCTTTCAGTATCATTTCACCAAATCTGAAAGATTAAAACTGATGGACAATAAGGAAGTTACCACGCTTTATTACAATTTGTTTAGGAAAATTAGGAGTGTGTAAGGCATTATCCAACACACTGATTATATCAATAATACGGAGGGAAATATGAACGGTGAATACATAGTTAGGCTGATAAGAAAAGAAGAGTTAAGAGCTCTCTTAAACTTATACAAGCATTTGGATAATGGAGATCCTGAATTAAAAGATTGTGAAGCTTTACAAGACCTATGGGATGGAATTTTCACTGATCCACACTTATATTATATAGTTGCGGAGAAAGATGGTTTACTGGTGTCAACGTGTACTATTTCAATCATCAAAAATCTTACAAGAGGAATGTGTGCTTATGGGTTGATTGAGAATGTAGTGACACATTCAGAATATAGAAACTTAGGATTAGGAAAAAAGGTGTTAAATAAGGCGGTTGATATAGCAAAAGATAATCACTGCTATAAAGTAATGCTATTAACAGGCTCAAAGAAGAAAGCGACGTTAGATTTTTATAAGAGCGTAGGGTTTAAAGATGATGTGAAGACGGGATTTATAATAAAACTATAATTTGGTAGCTTGCTGTGGGGGAAAAACAATTTTTATGGAGGTGAATATGATTGACTATAAAAATATCATGAAAGAAAATGATAGATTAGAATCAGACAGATTATTTTTAAGACCGTTTTGTATAGAGGATGCAAAAGATGTGTTTTGTTATGCTAACAATGATGATGTAACGAGATATTTAACATGGGAATCTCATACTGATTTATCAGAAAGCGAAAAGGTGTTAAAAGAGTTTTATATGAATGATACAGGCATATATGCAATTGAATTAAAGTCGGAACATAAATGTATTGGTTGCATAGACTTAAGGTTGGATATTGAAAATAGTAAAGGAAGTTTTGGGTATGTAATGAATAAGAATTACTGGGGGCAAGGTTATATGCCGGAGTCTTTAAATGCAGTATTAGATTTTGCATTTACAAAACTAAGCTTAAACCGTATTGAATCAACATATTATGTGGGCAATGAAGCTTCTGGCAGGGTTATGAAAAAATGTGGTATGCAGTATGAAGGAATAGGGTTACAAGAAGTAAAAGTTAAAGGCATATATTATGATGTTGTACATTATGCAATTCTAAAACAAAATTGGATTGATTTAAAAAATAAATTAACTTCAAGGGGATTAAATAGATGAATAATAATGATACTCTTATTAGGGAAATATTAAGCGAAGAAGATTTATTAAAAGCATTTGTAGTAATGAAACAATTAAGAACTCATTTAGATGAAAGATCTTATCTAGCTCTGGTTACAGATATGAAAAAAGAAGGTTATAAGATGTTTGGCCTCTGGGTGGAAGAAAAAATTGTTGCAGTTACAGGGATAATCCAGTTAACAAATCTTTACTATGGGAAACACATATGGGTAAATGATTTAGTCGTTGACGAGACCCAAAGATCAACAGGGTATGGCCAAGAATTATTAAATTTTGTTATTGCTTGGGGGAAGGAAAATCATTGCGGAGTAGTTGCTTTGTCTTCCGGATTAGAAAAAGAATATGCACACAAATTTTATGAATCAAAGATGGCGTTTAATAAGGTGAGCTATGTTTTTAAAAAGCAGATTTAGGGAGGAAGAGTATGCAACCTAAAAATAGGTCGAATTTACGGATAGCATTGGGTAAAAAATATTATATGGGTAAGAGATATTTTGAATGGTGTTTTGGAGGGACAGAATTTGCTTTGAGCATAGATTCTGAATTAAAACCATACACGGTGTTTGAACATAGGACTCCTTTATTAAGGAAATTAAAGGATGTAGATATGTGGTTACAGTATAATAAAATAACAAATATTAAGCTAGCTATTAAGAAAATAGATGGCCTTATTATTTATCCAGGGGAGACATTTTCTTTTTGGAAATTAGTAGGGAAAACAACAGTAGGTAAAGGGTATGTTGAAGGAATGGTTCTTTCTCATGGGAAATTCAAGCCAGGAGTTGGGGGAGGATTATGTCAATTATCAAATTTAATATATTGGATGACCCTACATACGCCTTTAAAAGTTACAGAGAGACATCGTCATAGTTATGATGTTTTTCCTGATTCAGACAGAAAATTACCTTTTGGGAGCGGAGCAACTTGTTTCTATAATTATATCGATTTGAGAATTGCAAATGATACAGATCAACCCTATCAATTACATCTATATTTAAATGATGAATATTTAATGGGGGAGTGGAGAACTACAATAGAACAAAAAGAGCGGTATGAAGTTTACCAAAAAGAACATTGGATAAGTCATGAATATTGGGGTGGCTATGCTCGGCATAATACGATTTTTAGAAAGAAATATGATCAGAGCTCAAAGTTAGTGGATGATGAGTATATTACAGAAAATCATGCAATTATGATGTATGAACCTTTATTATCTAATAGATATCACAAATAGAAGTTGATATAATCCTAAAGTTCAGTTATTATTAAGATAAAACGTTTTACCTAAATGTCCTACTATGAAAGGAATGAAAAATGGTTACATTAAAAGAAATAGCCCGAATCTGTGATGTTTCAATAACCACTGTATCTAATGTGTTAAACGATAAACCTAAAGTTAGTGAAGAAACTAAGCAAAGGGTACTTGAGGTGGTGAAACAAACCGGATATAAACCCAATTATTTTGCTCAAGGAATGCGAAAGCAAAAGACTAAAATTATCGGAATTATTGTAGAAGATTTGAATTTATTTAGTACACCGCATATTATAGAAGCTATAATGGCATATTGTGATGATCATGATTACCGAACCATACTTGTGAATATGAGACTTTATGATAGATGGCAAGATAGATGGTATTCTGATGAGAAAAAAGTACAGTCAGTACTTCAGCCAGCCATTAGAGAGTTGTCATCAATTAAAGTGGACGGTATTATCTATGTGGCTGGACATTGCCGGGATATTAATTATTTTATGGATGATTTTAAAATTCCTACTATTATAACATATGCTTTATCGACATCATCCAGATTTCCCTCTGTTGTATTTGATGACGAAAAGGGTGGTTATGATATAACTAAATATTTAATTTCAATGGGACATCGTAAAATAGGTGTGATTGCGGGAGCAGCGAATAATCTGCATACTCAAAAGCGAAGTTTGGGATATCAAAAAGCTTTGTTTGAGGAGCAAATTCTATTTAATCCAGACTGGATTAAATATGGTGATTGGGAAAGATTATCCGGATACATACAAATGGAGAAATTGATAAAAAAGGGGATTACAGGAGTTTTTTGTATGAATGATTTGATGGCTGGTGGGGCATATGATTATCTTTATGAGAATAATATAATCGTCGGACGTGACATTTCTATCGTAGGGTATGATAATAATGAAATTTCTAAGTATCTAAGACCACAACTTACAACCAATGACATCCCATTAGGAGAAATTGGTAGGACAACAGCGGAATATTTTTTAAATCTACTTGAAGAAGATTTAGATAATAGTGGGAAGCAGAAGATTATAAAATTACCATGTAACATGATTATAAGAGAGTCAGTAAGAAGCATTTAACTAGTTACTGAAAAACTGGAGGTATCATATGGGCAAGTGGAAGTATATGGACAAGTTTTTAAATAATCATATTAAAACAGGCCCTGCCGGCTGTGGTTGTGCTGTTGTGAAAGACGGAGAAATTCTATTTGAAAATTATTATGGTTTTGCAGATATAGAAAAGAAAAAACCAATAACAGAGAGTTCTGTCTATAGGCAGTTTTCAACTACAAAGCTTATGGTTGTTACTGCAGCAATGATTTTGTTTGAAAGAGGAGGATTCCTCTTAAACGATCCAATTTCTGAATACTTTCCTGAATGGTGTGATACTCAAGTTGCTGAGAGACTTGAGAACGGTACTTATAATATAAGATCAGCTACAAGGCCGATACAGGTAAAGGATTGTTTTTCTATGACGATGGGAATAGGGTATGGTGGCCATGACTATACTCATCAAATGATGGAAAAAGTAAGGAAAGAATTAAAAACAGAAATAGGAGATTACACCCTTCGGCAAGATATCTATGCAATGTCAAAGGTTCCAATCATGTTTGACCCAGGTACTCATTGGCTTTATGGTTTTGGTCATGAATTGGTTGCCGGACTAATTGAAGTGGTATCAGGAAAAACAGTTGGAGAATTTTTAAAGGAAGAACTGTTTGAACCATTGGAGATGAAGCGGACAGGATACCGTTATTTTGGTGATATAAGGGAACAGATGGTAACCACGTATCAAATAAATGAAGATGGAATTAGGGTGCCTGTTAAAGGAATGTTTGATGAAAGGCTGGAACCTGAATCTAAGTATGAAGGGGGGGGAGCTGGGTTGTTTTCCAGTGTACGAGATTATCTTACTTTTTCCCAGATGTTAACTTCCGGAGGTAGCTATAAGGGGAATCAAATTATAGGGAGAAAGACAATTGATTTAATGCGTACAAATCAGTTGAATAAGCAGCAATTGAAGGAGTTTCAAAATTCCTATCTTGACGGATATGGATATGGTCTAGGTGTAAGGACTATGATGGACCCGTCCAAGGGGAGCAACACCTCAATTGGAGAATTTGGGTGGACTGGTATGATGGGTACTTATGTAGCTATGGATCCAACCGAAGGTGTTTCGCTTGTATATATGCACAATTCACAGCCTAACATGGAAGAGTATACCCATCATCGTATTCGTAATATTGCTTTTGGAGCTATAAGATAAGGCTGTGGCCTGAACATAAAAAATCACAAATTCAATATATTGTAGAACACAAAACCCAGTAGAAATCATGAGGATATCTACTGGGTTTTTTTAATCATTATATGATTGACATACGAGTATATCTATTCGATTTTAAGTACAACAACGGATTTTGCTGGAATACAAGCATATATTTGATTGTTTTCTAGCTTTAGATTATTAAAAGTAGTTTCCATAATAGTTTCTGGATATTCAAAGGTGTTTCTAGCATCCATTTCATTTGAAGTCAATATGGTCCCGGATATATTGTTTTTATTTGTTCCCATGAGTTCACAACTTATCTCAATGTTATTAAAAGGATCCAAATTACAAAGAGATATATGAATTTTACCTTCTGAATCTATAGAAGACGAAGCGCTAAGTTGATTGATTTTTTCGTCGCCATGGTAGTAAAAGGTTTCCTCAAGGTTAGTTTCAAGCAATTGGGCGTTTTGATGGACAGAAAACATCTTAAACACATGATAAGTTGGTGTTAATATCATTTTATGCCCATCTGTTAAGATGACAGATTGCAATACATTAATCATCTGTGCTATATTAGCCATCTGAATGCGGTCGCAGTGATTGTTAAAAAGATTAAGATTTATACCTGCTACTAATGCATCGCGAAGGGTGTTTTGTTGATACAGAAAACTTGGATTTGTGCCTTGTTCCACTTGGTACCAGGCACCCCATTCATCCACTATGAGACCTACGCGTTTGTCTTCATCATATTTATCCATTATTGCAATATTTTTTTCTATCAATTCTTCCATATACAATGTCATTTTTAATATATTAAACCATTCTTTTTCATCAAAATCAACAGCAGATCCCTTAGGGAGGCTCCAGTCTAATGGCATGGTATAGTAATGAAGGCTTAAGCCGTCCATATATTTCCCAGCATTTTTCATGAGTACTTCAGTCCATTGATAATCATCAGCATTTGCACCACAAGCTATTTTATACAGTTTATTATCTCCGAAGTTTCCAAGATAGGTAGCATATCTACGATATTCATCTGCATAATATTCTGGGCGCATTTGTCCACCACATCCCCAGTTCTCGTTACCAACTGCAAAATATTTTAACTTCCAAGGCTCTTCTCTTCCATTTTCTTTTCTTAAATTTGTCATTGGTGATTGGACGTTAGAGGTCATATATTCAACCCATTGTTGCATTTCCCTCACTGTACCACTACCAAGATTACCACCAATATAAGGCTCGGCACCTATAAGGTCACAGAATTCCATAAATTCATGAGTACCAAAATGATTATTTTCTGTAACACCGCCCCAGTGTGTATTGATAATTGAAGGGCGGTCTTTATAAGGTCCAATACCCTCTGTCCAGTGATAATTGTCGGCGAAGCAGCCACCTGGCCACCTTAGAACAGGGATTTTCATTAATTTCAAGGCTTCAACCACATCTTTTCGTATACCATTAATATTAGGTATTGGTGAATCCTTGCCAACCCAAATTCCTTCGTAGACACATCGCCCTAAATGCTCTGCAAAATGACCATAAATGTTTTTATTGATGGTGGCTTTTCTGATCTCTGAATTTACCTTCATTTTTACCATAATAGTATCCCTTCTTTCGTTATGCCAATACTCGTTAATTGTAGCTGTTTTGTGGAAATTAAGATCTGTTACCGTTTAAGTTGTTAATATATAGGAGAAAAAACGATTAACACCTTAAGTTTAAAACATAATGTGATAAAAGTCCACTATTGTTTAGTTAATCTAACTAAATTAGGTCTATAGAGATTAGTTATAGAGAGTTTATCCTTTGTTTGATGGTCTTATGAACTTTTTTAATAAAATTTTAAGTCCTATTTTATTGTTTGAGTAGCTTCTTTTAGGTGACAATAATAAAGGTGCAAAAACATTATAACTATATTAGGTATAATGTTAAGTATTAATCAATTTTAAATGATATGGGCGGACAACTTAACAATAGTCACAACATCTGATGGTATAATACGAAAAAGTTAAAACTTTTATACAAAATCAATTGACAGACTAGATGCTTTAATATATAGTAATAGTTAAGAGTTAAACGTTTTACATGCTTTGTACAGTATCAGCAAATAATTTGAAGGATAGGAGGAAAGTTATAAAAAGCCTGAATATAAATTAATCTATAAAACGGAAACTCAAGAGAGTAATACAAAGGAGGCAACACTTTATGTATAGTTCCAGTAATGCAAAAAAGAGGAAAGGATATATAGAACTTTTATATATCATGCCTTTTATAATTTTAGTGGCAGTATTTTCTTATTACCCATTATATGGTTGGATTTATTCTTTTTTTGATTATCAGCCACCACTACCATTTTCTTGGGATACTTTTGTAGGATTAAAATGGTTTAGAACATTATTCCAAACTAAATCTTATGTTAAACAAACTTTAGAAGTGCTTCGAAACACCTTTGCTATGAGTGGTATTTCATTGGCATTTTCTTGGCTCCCAATGTTTTTTGCTATCTTTCTTAATGAAATAAAAAACGTACGATTTCGTAAATTTGTCCAAACAGCAACGACTTTGCCAAACTTTATTAGTTGGGTATTGGTTTATTCAATAGCCTTCCTTCTGATGAGTAATAACGGTATGTTTAATTCTGTAGGAATGAGTTGGGGATTAATTGAAAGACCTATTAACTTCTTGAAATCGAATGAGCATATGTGGTTAAAGATGTGGCTATGGCTTACTTGGAAGAATCTTGGGTGGGCGGCTATTATGTATATTGCAGCTATTTCAGGAATTGACTCCGAAATGTATGAAAGTGCTGAAGTTGACGGGGCAAACCGTATGCAAATCATACGTCATATTACAATTCCTAGCTTATTGCCTACTTTTTTTGTACTCTTACTATTAAATATTTCTAATTTCCTTAATAATGGTATGGAACAATATTTTGTTTTCCAGAATTCATGGAACAGGGAGTATATACAGGTTTTAGATTTATATGTATATAATTTATCTACTAGCAAGCCACCTGTATATTCGGTGTCGACAGCGCTTAGTATGTTAAAGAGTCTTATAAGTCTCGTTCTACTGTTTAGTGTAAACACTTTCTCTAAACTAGTGCGTAACGAAAGTATAATATAAAGGAGTTTATTATGAAAAAAAACAATAGTAATATACCATCTAATAAAAACAATAAAATTAAAGATAGTAGTATAAGTGATTTATTACTAGACATAGTAAACTATTTTATTTTTTCAGTGTTTGCTTTTGTGTGTGTATATCCATTTTATTATATTTTTATTAACACAATTAGTAACAATAAAATAAGTGAAAAAGGTGGCGTCGTTTGGTTTCCTAAAGGAATACACATACAAAACTATATTGACGTATTTAAAATACCAGGTCTAGGGCAGGCTGCCTTAGTTTCAGTATCAAGAACGGTTATTGGAACAGTTTTAACTGTATTCATAGCTGCATTTCTTGGCTATATGTTTACGAGAGAGACCATGCATAATCGGAAATTTTGGTATCGATTTGTGATTGTGACCATGTATTTTAACGCAGGTATTATTCCTTGGTATTTAACAATGATGAATCTTGGACTTACTAATAATTTTCTAGGGTATATTTTACCTTCCTTAGTATCTCCTTTTTATATTATTCTAACCAAGACCTACATCGAATCAACACCCAAAGAAATTCAGGAAGCAGCCGAATGTGATGGCGCTGGAATTTTAACTATATTTACGAAAATTATGTTACCCGTATGTAAACCTATTTTGGCTACAATTTCAATATTTACGGCCGTAGGGCATTGGAATTCATTCCAAGACACACTGCTACTTATGACACAAGAAAAATATTATACTTTGCAATTTATCTTATATAGATATTTACAATCATCACAATCATTATCAGCAATCGTTAATGCAACAGCAGGTAGTGGATCAGCAATGCTTGCTAACTCACAGACACAAACATCCATAAGAATGACGGTTACTATTATTGTAGCACTTCCTATCATTATGATTTATCCTTTCTTCCAGAGATTCTTAGTGAAAGGAATTATGATTGGTGCCGTTAAAGGATGATAGTTTAGGTAAGGAGGAAAAAATGAATAAACAAGGATTTAACCCATATCTTCCGTCTTGGGAATATATCCCGGATGGTGAACCGTATGTTTTTAATAATAGAGTCTATGTTTATGGCTCTCATGACCGATTTAATGGGCTTGCTTATTGTTTGAATGATTACGTGTGCTGGTCTGCACCAGTAGATGCCCTTTCTGATTGGCGTTATGAAGGTGTTATATACAAAGCTACAGATGTACAAAATAATGAAGATCGCGATAGCTGTCTCTATGCCCCAGATGTAGCAGTTGGGCCTGATGGGCGATACTATTTATATTATGTAGATAGCAAACGGTCAATAGTATCTGTTGCTGTCTGTGATAAACCAGCAGGCAAATATGAGTTTTATGGTTATGTACATTACGCAGATGGCGTCAACCTAGGAGAGAGAGCGGGGGATGAACCACAATTTGATCCAGGGGTATTGCTAGAAGGAGATAAGGTTTATCTTTATACTGGGTTTTGTGCAGGTGGAGACAAATCAAGAAGTGGCGCTATGGCAACGGTTCTTAATACAGATATGATAACCATCATTGAAGAACCGGTTATTGTGGCTCCGAGCCAACCTTATGGTAAGGGAAGTAGTTTTGAAGGACATGAATTTTTTGAGGCGCCATCCATTAGAAAGCGGGGAGACACTTATTATTTAATTTACTCCTCAATTCTTATGCATGAGTTATGTTATGCCACTAGTAAACATCCTACCAAAGGGTTTATATATGGTGGAACTATTATAAGTAATTGTGATATTGGTGTTAGTACTTATAAGCCAGCACAACAACCAATGAATTATGGAGGCAATAACCACGGTAGTTTTGTGGAAATAGGTGACAAATGGTATATCTTTTACCATAGGCACACCAATGGCACTAATTACAGTAGGCAGGCTTGCCTAGAAGAAATTAAGTTTTTAGAAGATGGATCAATCCCTCAAGTGGAAATGACATCTTGTGGTCCTAATGGTGGACCTCTAAAGGGTCACGGAGAGTATGATGCTTATATAGCTTGTAATCTTTTTTGCAAGGAGGAATCTGTTTATACAGATTTTACTGGGTCATGGATGAATAATCAATTTCCAAAGATTACACAAGACGGAAAAGATGGCGATGAAGAGATTGGTTATATTGTAAATATGAAAGCATCTGCCACAGCTGGTTTTAAATATTTTGACTGCAAAGGAATTAAAAGAGTAAAAATAAAAGTACGTGGTTATTGTCAAGGTGATTTTGAAATAAAGACATCTTGGAATGGACCTACCCTTGGTAAAATATCAGTTGGATTTTCCAATGTTTGGAAAGAATACTTATCTGATATAACCATACCAGACGGCGTGCATCCACTGTATATTACTTATACAGGTCAGGGAAGCGCAGCACTTGCATCCTTTACATTAGAATAAATAATACAGGGTTGGTTTGAAAAGCTTACAAGATTATTAATCAGGTTTATCAATTTCATCCTTTTTCTACATAAGAAATAAATTTTTTTAGGGAGTGGATGATTTTAATATAAGCATTAGCATCTAATTTAAAAAAGGAGGAAGATTATGCAACTTAAAAAGAAGTTTAGGATTATGACTATAGCTCTACTTGTTTTTGCATTATTTGTTGGTGGTTGTTCAAAGAACACGGGTAATAAGGGGACCGATACCAACCAAGCAGACAATAATAAAGGCGATTCAAATGGTGATGCAGCAACGACTACGTCGGAACTAGAACCAATGATTATTGAGGTTTATTCACAACCAGCAAACTTCCAGGGGGAGCAACCCGGTTGGACCGCTAAAGTATTAAAAGATAAGTTTAATATCACTCTCAATATTATAGCGCCACAGGTAGCAGGTGGAGACATCTTTGCGGCTCGTTCTGCATCTGGTTTTTTGGGGGACTTAGTTGTAATGGACAATGCTGATATCCAGGCTTGTATTAAATCAGGACTCATTTATGATGTTACTGAAGGGATGAAAAAATTAACTTCCTTTGAAGAGTATAAGACTCAGCTTGATGTCTATAATTCTTCTTTGGAGGGTGCTGCAGAAGGCTCTTATTATGCATGGCCTACTGAGATGGCTAATACGAGTCCAACTACATTTACACCAATTATTCCAGGTGTAGCACCAACCCTTCCTTGGGATTATTATGCTGAGGTAGGTGCACCTGAGATGAATAACCTTTCAGATTTGGTAAAGACTCTTCGGGCGATACAAGATTTGCACCCAACGAATGAAGCGGGTGACCCTAGCTATGGAATTACTATGTGGCCTGATTGGGATGGAACTTCTATTGAAAATGCTAATCAGCTTACAAAGTGGTATGGACAAGAGGTAAACGGCTCTGTTCTATTAGATACATCCGGAAAAATAATTGATTTAACAGATGATGCAGGAGCATATCGTAAGATACTTCAATTCTATTTTGAAGCAAATCAAGCTGGAATTATAGACCCCGATTCAGGAACACAAAATTGGGATTCAGTTAACTCTAAATTCGTTTCTAAACGTGCTTTCTTAATTTGGAATGACTGGCAACAAGGTTTCTGGAATACAACAGCTCGTGGTAACGGCCGTGAGAATTATATTATGGCTCCTATTAATGACATGTTCATCTATCAGCCTTCTGATCCTTTCTTTGGAAGTGGTAGAGCATTTGCTGTTGGTACAGATGATCCTGCAAAGCAAGAAAGAGTTATGATGCTCTTAGATTGGATGTCTAGTCCTGATGGTTTGGAAACCATTCATGGCGGTATTAAAGGGTTTAACTATGAAGATGCAGCAGATGGTAATGGCTACGTCCTTACAGAAGTTGGAGAAACTGCTCTCATGGATAATACGCCTGTGCCAGAAGAATTCGGCGGTGGTGGCTATGCTGACGGTGTAATACAAGTGAATCAATGGGCAGCAGCAGGTGTTGCTATTAATCCGAAGAATAACACTAGTTATATACACAGCTTATGGCCTGCACAAGTTGAGAAAGCAAAGACAGCAACGACTAAGGAGTGGTCTGAGCGATTTAAAGCAGATAATCCTGTTGATTATCTATTAAAGACCAATACTATGAGCGTCGTACCTTTTGTTAATGTGAGTCTTGAAGCAGACTCCACAGATATCGCATTGATTAGAAGTAGCTGTGGTCAATTAGTAAAGGATGCATCTTGGAAGATGGTATTTGCGAAAGATCAAGCTGAATTTGATTCTAGATGGAATGGTCTTAAGGAAGAACTAGATGGTTTTGAATGGTCCAAGTTAGTTGAATTCGATAGAGCAAAAATTCAAGTACTTGTGGATGAGAGAGCAAAAGCATTAGCTTCTAATTAATTACGTTATGATAATATAGGATGCTGTGTGCAGCGTCCTATATTTTTATGATATTAAGGTTATATTACATACTTCACAGAATAGGAGACGTATATGAAAAATTCAACTGAACGCTTACCTAATGGAAAAGATTTTGTTATTTGGGAGACGACACCAAATTATCATGAGGAAATACATGTATCTATTAATCATCCAAAAGCCTCTGATACCAATGATGGTCATTTGGAGAGGCCTTTTAAAACAATAAACGCCGCCGCATCTATAGCCGGGGCAGGCACCCGAATTCTAATTCATGAAGGAACTTACCGGGAGTGTGTGCGTCCTGCCTACGGTGGTACTAGTCCGGCAGAAATGATAACTTATGAAAACTATGATGAGGACATTGTCATCATAAAAGCATCTGAAGAGGTTACTTCTTTTAGCAAAAGTGTGGGGTGGAGAACAAATGCAAATCCTTGGGACTCCCAAGAAAAGGATCCTATACAGATTTGGGAAACAAAACTAGATCCTAATGTATTTCGTGGCTATAATCCTTTTGGTGCAGTAAATATTTTGCATGATCGCTTATTTATAGAATATGGAAAGACGGATATGACACCTTATTTAAATCGACGGGGAATGGTTTTTTGTGATGGAAAGCCCCTAGTTCAGGTCCCCTTATACAATCAAATGTCTCAAATACCGGGTTCTTATTGGGTTGAAGCAAATGGTCAAACCATTCATTTTAGGCTTGCAAATGACGACGATCCTAAAGATCATATGATAGAACTCACATGTCGTGAGCAATGCTTTGCACCTGAAGTGCCATTTTTGTCCTACATTAAAGTAAAAGGGCTAACCTGTGCACATGCAGCTACGGGAGCACCTGTTCCCCAACGAGGAGCCATTTCATGTTATAGAGGTCATCACTGGATTATTGAAGATTGTGTGATTGACTGGTCAAATGCAGTAGGTATTGATATCGGGAATGAGTGTTGGCATCATGACATTATAGAAGGTCAGCTCATTGGATATAGTGTTATACGAAGATGTAAGATTTATGATGTTGGCGTTTGTGGTATCGCTGGGCTTTTTGCAACCCACTTTTTGATAGAGGATAATCTTATCCAAGGAACTGGATGGCAGAAAATGGAGCTTTCTTGGGAAGCTGGAGCTATCAAAACCCATAATAGTGTGGACAGCTTGATTCGTAGAAATATTTTTACAAAAACCATACGAGCAGATCATCTATGGTTGGACTGTGGTAATGAAAACAATAGGATTACTCAGAATTTATTCTTGGACGGAATAGAACAGAGAGAAGCTGTTTTTATTGAGTGTACCAAAGATGATGTTAATATGATTGATAATAATATTTTTTGGAACATAGAAGGCCGATTTGATCCAGATAAAGTACCAAATGAGAAGGGATCATCAGGGTGGTACAAGATGCTAGAAGATGACGTGGTCAATGGGTACGCCATATATGGAGAAGGGACGGATTATCTTCATATTGCTAATAATTTGATTGGTAAATGTAGAGGAGCAGGATATTTTGCTAAACCTGTTTCATTCCGTATGTCCAAAATGGAGAGAGGCGGTACCTCAAGAAATGCCCGTTTGCTCAATAATATATTCTATAAATGCCAGCAAGCCGCCATTACGATGCCTACTAAGGAAAATGAGGCAGAGGGGAATTTGTATGTAAAGCAGACAGGAGGCTATTTGAGGGTTATGTATCCGGCACCCCAAGTGTGTCTTGACTTATCAGCATGGAAGGAATTCTATGGGTTTGATATGACTGGTCATGAAGGCTGGTTTGAGATTGATGTTGATACAGAGAACTATACTTTGCAGTTTAAAAAGGCTGAGGATTCGCCCGTATTCTTTGCAAATCAGGCAAAAAGACGTAGCTTTGTATATGATCCTTCTGCGGTGCAAGAAGTTTCTGGTGACAGTTTGGCTTTATCCGATTTTTATGGGAATAGTGTTAATACTGACATGCGTATGCCAGGACCTTTTATGGCCTTGCATCTTGAAAAAGTATATAATATTGACCCAAGAAAGCTAAAATCATAGACAACCTCCTAGTTCAGGTAGTTATAGAGTGCGAATATTAAATATCAAATATGAAAACTAGAAAGAGATGTGAACCTTATGAAAGCGGAGTTAATAATAAGCAAAAATTTTGCAGTTGGAGAAATAGATAACAGGATTTATGGATCGTTTATTGAGCACCTTGGAAGAGCCGTATATAATGGTATTTATGAGCCTACTCATCCAACAGCAGATGATATGGGATTTAGAACAGATGTTATGGAAATGATAAAAGAATTAAATGTACCCATTATACGTTATCCAGGCGGTAACTTTGTTTCAGGTTATAATTGGGAAGATGGGGTAGGTGCTAAGGAAAAACGCCCTAGGCGCGCAGAATTAGCCTGGCACGTAATTGAGACCAATGAAGTGGGGATTGATGAATTTCAAGAATGGGCAAAACGCGCCAATACAGAAGTGATGCAAGCCGTTAATTTAGGAACAAGAGGGGCTGATGAAGCCCGTAATCTTTTAGAGTATTGCAACTTTCCAAAAGGAACTTATTACAGTGATATGCGTCGTTCTCATGGATTTGAAGAGCCATTTGATATAAAAGTATGGTGTCTTGGCAATGAAATGGATGGATCATGGCAGATTGGCTCCAAAACTGCTGAGGAATACGGCAGAATTGCATGTGAAACCGCAAAGGTCATGAAAGAGTTAGACCCAAGTATTGAATTAGTCGCTTGTGGTAGCTCCAGTCTCTTTATGCCTACCTTTGGTAAATGGGAAGCGACTGTATTAGAACATACTTATGATTATGTAGATTATATATCCCTGCATAATTATTATGGTAACCCTGAAAACAACACAAAGGCTTATCTTGCTTCTTCTGTTGATATGGATAATTTTATAAAATCAGTAGCTGCTATCTGCGACTATGTGAAGGTTATTAAAAAATCGGATAAGACAATTAATCTATCATTTGATGAGTGGAATATTTGGTTTCATAGTAATGAATCAGATAAGAAACTGGAGCGCTGGCAGATTGCGCCACACCAATTAGAAGATATCTATAACTTTGAAGATGCACTTGTTGTTGGTTGTCTTCTTATTGCCTTGTTGAAAAACTGTGATCGTGTAAAAATGGCTTGTCTTGCACAGCTCGTTAACGTTATTGCACCTATAATGACAGAAAACGGTGGAGATACATGGGCGCAGACGATTTTTTATCCATTTATGCATGCATCAAACTATGGTAGGGGAGTAGCTTTAGTTCCTGTTGTGAAGAGTGAAAAATATGATACAGAACGTTTGAAGAACGTACCCTATGTAGAAACAATAGCAGTCGTAAATGATGAAAAAGGAGAATTAACTGTATTTGCTGTAAATCGTTCATTAGAAGAAAATATTGATTTAGAAATTGTTCTGCAAGATTTTGCAAATGCTAAACTTATAGAACATATTGTACTTGAAAATAATGATATGAAAGCAATCAACACTGTAAAAAATCCTAATAATGTAGTGCCACATAAGAATGGCGTGACCAAGATTAGCGCTAACTCAGCAACAGCAATATTAAATAAACATTCCTGGAACGTAATACGTTTTAAAATATAAACTAAAAGGAAGGATCTAAATGAGTCGATTATGGTATAGCAAGCCAGCAGATTGTTGGGAAGAGGCCCTACCTATTGGTAATGGACGTATGGGTGCTATGATATTTGGAACAGTAGAAACAGAGCGTATTCAATTAAATGAGGATAGCGTGTGGTATGGGGGGCATATTGATCGTAATAATCCAGATGCATTAAAGAATCTGCCCAAAATAAGAGCATTAATTTTAAATGGACAGATTCCTGAAGCAGAAGAGCTAATGATATATGCTCTATCGGGAACCCCGCAGAGTCAGAGACCCTACCAATCTCTTGGAGATTTAACAATAAAATTTAAAGGGTTGGATGTAAATAAAACTGACTATGTACGGTGTTTATCCATTGATGATGCGGTTCACACCATGCAGGTTAAAGTGGGGGAGGCTGTTTATCAAAGAGAAACCTTTTTGTCTGCAGTAGACGATGTTATGGTTACGCGTATTACAGCAGACCAAGATCAAAAGATTTCCTTCTCTGCCCTACTCACACGTGAGCGCTTTTATGATAATGCCATACAAGTTGCACAAGATACTATTATGCTAGACGGCAATCTTGGTCAGGAAGGACTGAATTTTGCTATGATGTTGAAGGCAGTAGTAGAAGGGGGAACCTGTGAAGTAATCGGGGAACATCTTATGGTTAGCAATGCAGATGCCGTAACTTTATTATTTACTGCAGGGACTACTTTCCGCTTTCAAGATATTAGGCAGCATTTAAATAAGGTTTTAGCACATGCAACCAGTCAAACTTATGAAGAACTAAAAAGTCGTCATATAAAAGATTATAAGAGCTTATATAATAGGGTCGCATTTGAACTAGAGGAAATAGAAACCTATGAGAAACTTACCACAGCAGAGCGTTTAGAAAAAGCGAAAAATGGAGAAGTAGATAAAGGGATGGCTAAGTTATACTTTGATTTTGGGCGCTATCTTCTTATTGCATCTAGCAGAGAGGGGACCCTTCCTGCTAACTTGCAGGGTATATGGAATAAAGATATGACGCCAGCCTGGGATTCAAAGTATACGATTAATATCAATGCACAGATGAATTATTGGCCTGCGGAAATATGTAATCTATCAGAATGCCACATGCCACTATTGGATTTAATTAAAAGAATGGTTCCAAATGGTCAAAAAACAGCAAAAGCCATGTATAACTGCAGAGGTTTTGTAGCCCATCATAATACCGATATGTGGGGAGATACAGCAGTCCAGGATCATTGGATTCCCTCATCTTATTGGGTAATGGGGGCGGCTTGGCTATGTACCCATCAATGGACCCATTATGAATATACACAAGATAAGAATTTTTTAAAAGAAGTATTTCCAATTATGAGAGAAGCGGCATTGTTTTTCCTTGATTTTTTAATTGAGGATAAAGGATATCTAAAGACATGCCCTTCCGTATCTCCGGAAAACACTTATATTCTTCCTAGTGGAGTACAAGGTGCTGTTACCGTAGGGGCCACCATGGATAACCAGATACTAAGGGACTTATTTAATCAATGTCTAGAAGCAGCAGGAATTTTAGGCGTAGAAGATGAACTGAATATACAAATTAAAGAGGCGTTAGAAAAACTCGTGCCAACACAAATTGGAGAACGAGGAAATATTATGGAATGGACAGAAGACTATGAAGAGCTTGAACCTGGACATAGACATATATCCCATCTATACGCGCTTTATCCTTCATCTCAGATTACAATGGATGAGACTCCGGAATTGGCCGAAGCAGCTAGGCGAACACTGGAGCAGAGATTAGCACATGGTGGAGGCCATACTGGTTGGAGTCGTGCTTGGATTATTAATCTTTATGCTAAACTATGGGATGGGGAAAAAGCTTACGAAAATTTAGAACAGTTAATCTCAAAGTCTACCTTACCTAATATGTTTGATAATCATCCACCCTTCCAGATTGACGGTAACTTTGGTGGTACAGCTGCTATTAGTGAAATGTTGGTGCAAAGTACTGCTGGGAGAATTGTTTTATTGCCTGCCTTGCCAAAAGCATGGAAAGACGGCAGTATCAAGGGTGTGTGTGTTCGTGGTGGCGCAGAAATATCTTTAGAATGGCAAGATGGTCAATTGAAAAAGTACAAAATAAAGGCTAAACAAAAACTTAAAACAAATGTTATCTATAAGCAAAAAAGAATTAAGATTTCTTTAGAAGCAGGGGAAGAAGCTGTATTTTCGCTGTAGCTTGTAGGTTGTAGCATAAGGCTTACTTAGATAATAGCTAGCAAATAGGGCTACTGGATATTTTCCAGTAGCCCTATTTGTGCTACAATATTTAGCATAGTGATTAGAATTATATTGGTTATTTACTTTGTATTTATGTCGAACGTAGTTATGTTATAATAATAAAAAACATGCCAACACAGTGAAGTGAGGATACTAGGAGGTCATGATGTATCGATTAGTTATCGTAGATGATGAAGAGAAGATTACAGAAGGTATAGCAAATCTATTCCCTTGGGAGGAGTTAGGGTTTGAGGTTGTTAGAGCTTATTCCAAGGGGAGTGATGCCTTAGCGTATATTCAAAATAATTCTGTAGATGTTCTTTTGAGTGATATTGAGATGCCTGATGTAAATGGTATTGAGCTTTGTGCTCAGATTCAAGAAAAAGATGTGAAGGTTGTCTTTATAAGCAGTTACCAGAAATATGAATACCTTCGTTCAGCCATTTTGTATCAAGTAGAAGATTATTTGCTAAAGCCTATTAAGTTTGAAGAGCTTCGAAAAAGTTTTACTAAAATACGTGAAAAATTGGATAAAGAACGGGGTCTGAACCCAGAAGAATTAACAGATAATGAAACCTACTATGAAAAAATCATTAGCCAAGTTAAAAATTATATTGTTGAGAATTACAGGGACTGTACATTGGAAGATGCAGCCTTACAGGTGAATTTAAGTGCAGGCTATTTATCTAAGATTTTTAAAGAAAAGTCAGGAAAAGGATTTCAAGATTATTTAGTTGATTGTAGAATGCAAAAAGCGTGTGAGTTGTTAGATGATATTCAATTTAAGAGTTACGAGGTAGCCCATTACATAGGCTACAGTAATCCTAAAAACTTTTCCAGAGCATTTAAAGCTTATTATGGAAAGACGCCTAACGAGTATAGAAACAGTAAGTAGAGAAGATAAAAAGATAGGATGAGATTATTATGCAGAGAAAATTTTTTGCTAGAAGGCTAAGGTATTATATTTTAATATTAAGTATTCCTATGATTCTAATCTTTCTAGTAACGTTTGTCGTATCAGAAAAACAGTTAGAAGAATCTTTAACAGTACAGGCAAAGAACACCCTATCTAGTATGAATACCAATTTGGACCTGGTTATAAACAATGTGATATTTCAAAATGACCAATTGACCAATAATTCTCATATGCTATTGGCACTTAAAAAGCTTTTAGCCAGTGACACTAATATATCCTATGGGGAAGCTATTTATTTAAGAAATATAAAAACATTAATGGGTAGTATCACCCGTACCTATCCGAGTATAAAGTCAGTATATATCTATTTGGACGGGTATGATAACTTTATCTCGTCAAATGAATCAGTGGGGAAAATTAAATCTGAAGATGACTTGCCGTGGCTAAAGTTTTATCATGAGATGGCAAAAGAGGATAAAACATTGGTTACAGTTAGCCCTGTGATAGAAGGTAACCGACAAGAGCAGGTTATTACAATTTTTAAAAGAATGCTTTTGCTAGATGGAATTGTTGTTATGAATATTGATATAGGTAAATATAGGAACTTACTGGATACTATATTAGTTGATAATAATGAAATGGTTTTAACCTATAATTCTGAAGGGAAATATCTATTTTCTTGGAATGATAAAGATGGGCAAGATTGGAATAAAGTCGATCCCTCTCTATTTTTGGATAATAGGATAGAA